>NZ_LT607756.1:952500-1252500 GCF_900095295.1 Methanobacterium congolense | reverse complement strand
ACTTTATCTGATTTTAGTTACACCATTATATGTGTGGATGGGTATATTGGCTTTGATTCCACTTATTTTATACCTAATCTTTGCGATCTCAGTCTTTTTTGAAATAAGCCTGAAAACTAAAACCTTATACTCCTTGATGGTTTTTCTGCTTCTTCCAATTCAGCACCTTGCATATGGATTGGGAGTTCTCTACAACCTGGTGTTGAATTCATCCAACAAAAGATAAGAACCATAATATCCATAAATTAAACAAATGTTATTCAATTTATAACAAAATAAAAATAGATTTAACTCTTAGAAGGAGATTTAACCTCTTCAAAAGTGAAGTGTTTAAAAATTGAATTTAAACCTAAATAACCCTACAAATTTTTCTATAAATTCAAGAGGTATGGTGAATAAATGATATACTTCAGAGGTTGTGTTGTACGGGAAAAACTCCCGCAAATTGCCAATGCAACAGAGAGAATACTTAAAAAGGCAGGAATAGAACATGAAATCCTGGAGGATGAAAATTGCTGTGGATCGTTCCTACTACGAACAGGGTTTCATGATGATGCTATTGAGGTTATGGAACAAACCCTTAAGGAACTTGAGGGACGAAAGATACTGGTTTCATGTGCAGGATGTTACAACACCCTTAAAAATGATTATAAAAATCTCTTGGGGGTTGAACTTGATGTTATACATACGTCCCAGCTTTTCAGCCAGCTCATCAGAAAGGGTAAGCTCACACTTCAGAAAACACCCATGAAAGTTACCTACCACGATCCATGCCACCTGGGAAGGCATTCAGGGGTTTACGATGAACCAAGGGAGGTTTTAGAAGCTGCAGCAGAACTCGTTGAGATGAAGGATTCAAGGGAGAGGTCGCACTGCTGTGGTGCAGGTGCAGGCGTTAAATCTGCATTTCCACAAACAGCCAATAAAATTGCCAAGAAACGAATAAAAGATGCAGAGAACACAGGTGCTGACACCATCGCAACTGCATGTTCATTTTGTATTTTGAACCTTAAAGATACAGTTAAAAACAGCTCTGAAAATAATGAAAATGTTTTAAAGGTTAAAGACCTATCTGAAATTCTTCTTATGGGGTTGGAAGATGAAAGAATCTGAGATCAATGCAATGAACAGATCCTTTGGGATACTGAATGATAGAAGGATCAAGATCCTCCAGGACAAGAAAACAAAGGATCTAAAGGACAGAGTAACTAAAATAAGGGAAAATTCAATTTCCAACCTGGATGAACTTCTCTAAAGGGAATCCAAAACCTTGAAGACAATGGTATGGAAGTTATTCTTGCTGAAAATTCAGAAGAAGCACTTCAAGCAGTTTATGATATTGTTAAGGATGAAAAAATGGTTGCAAAGTCCAAATCCAACACTGCAGGTGAAATAGGACTTTCAGAGTCCCTGAAAACCAGGGGGATTGATGTGCTTGAAACTGACCTCGGCGACAGGATCGTGCAGTTCGACCCTGAAAGCAGACCCTCACACCCTATTGGTCCAGCATCACACCTCAGGATGGATGACATAGCAAGGATAGTTTCAATGGAACTCGAAATGGAGGTTGAACCTGAACCCAGATCCATACTCAACGCAGTGAAGGCAGACGTCCTTGAAAAGCTTGAAACCTGCAGGGTTGGAATAACAGGTGCAAACTCCATTGCAGCAGAGGATGGTGCAGTGGTGACGGTCCACAACGAGGGCAACATAACTCTGGTTTCCATGCTCGACACCCATGTAATTATTGCAGGCATAGACAAACTCGTTAGAAGTGTGGAAGAGGCTGTATCTGTTGTTAAACTTGAAACCATCTACGCAACTGGAAAATGGGTACCTGCCTACATGAATGTGGTATCCTCACCATCAAAAACAGCGGATATTGAACAGATACACCTCAGGGGGATGTACGGTCCAAGCAGGGTTGTTGTGATTCTTTTAGACAACGGGCGCAGAAAAGCCCTCAAAGAGGGAAGTGAATGCCTCCTGTGCATAGGCTGTGGAAGCTGTGTTGCAACCTGTCCAGTTTACAGTGTTCTGGGAAATGAATTTGGTTACAGAAGGCATTTAGGTGGTAAAGGTGTGTTTTTAAGTCAGTTCATTGAAGATGAATCTGTGTGTTACAATTCTGGACTTTTCTACTGCACATTATGTGGTCTTTGCACGGTTGAGTGTCCCGTAGGTATTGAAACCAATAATCTCCTGGAAAAAACCAGAGCAAAACTGGTTAAAAAGGGTATTTCAAATAGAAAGCACGGTGAAATTAAAGACAACATTAAAAAGAGAGGATCACCTTTTTAATTTTATTTATGGGGTTAAATATTTAAGCACAGATTTTAAATATTAGTTTTAAGATTTTTAATTATAATGGAGGTATAGATTTTGCTTCTCTTAATTAGTCCAATAAACACTGAAGAAGCACGTGAAGCCATAGAAGGCGGTGCTGACATAGTTGACGTCAAAAATCCAAAAGAAGGATCATTAGGTGCAAATTTTCCATGGGTAATCAAAAGCATAAGCGAATTAACTCCTGAGGGGATGTACGTCAGTGCAACACTGGGAGATGTGCCCTACAAACCAGGAACAGTATCACTAGCAGCAGCAGGAGCAGTTGTTTCAGGAGCAGACTACATAAAAGTGGGACTCTACGGTACCAAAAACTACGAAGAAGCCCTTGAAGTTATGAAAAATGTTGTGAAAACAGTTAAAGACTTCAACGAAGATGCGGTTGTTGTTGCAGCAGGATACGCTGATGCCCACAGGGTTGGAGCAGTCGACCCAATGGAAATACCAAGGGTTGCAGCAGATGCAGGTGCAGACCTTGCAATGGTTGACACAGCAGTTAAAGACGGTAAAACACTCTTCGACTTCATGGATGAAGACACTCTGACCAAGTTCAACAACACCATCCATGACTACGGCCTTAAATCTGCACTCGCAGGTTCCGTTAAAAAGGAACAACTTGAAATGCTCTACAATATTGGCTGTGACGTTGTTGGTATCCGCGGTGCAGCATGTGTTGGTGGAGACAGAAACACTGGAAAGATACACAGAAGTGCTGTCGGTGAATTGAAGAAAATGATAGAAAACTTTTAAAGGTTTGAAATACAATATTTAAGAAAATTTACAATTTATCCTGAAATTTTTTTCAAAACAAAAAGTAGGATTATCCAATTCAAGTCAAATTGAAGGGATACTCCTTAAAAAAAAATCGTATTCAACATTTATTTCACGAATACACTTTCAATAATATAAATTTGAAATGTTGTACGAAATAAAAAGGTGATAATACCTATAAGTAAGATGATCTTAAACAGATTTCAGGATACTTTGTTTTAATGGATTAAATTTTTTGATCAGCCTTTTTTTAAAGGTTGGAGGTTAACTGTATGTTCTCGAAAAAATTAAAAAACGCCCCAACAGGTTACACATTCGACGATTTTTTAATGGTACCTTCAGCATCCACTGTGGAACCAAAGGATATTGTAACAAAGACCCGCATCTCAAGAAACTATAATATCAACATACCTGTAATAAGTTCACCCATGGACACCGTGACAGAAGCTGAAATGGCAATAGCACTGGCCCAGGAAGGAGGTTTAGGTGTTATACACAGAAACATGACCATAAACGAGCAGGTAGAAGAGGTTAAAAAGGTTAAACGCTCTGGTGACCTTACGATAAGGGATGTTATAACCATAAGTCCTGAATCTTCCATAAAGGAAGCCAATGAAATAATGGATGAAGAAGAAATAAGTGGACTTCCAGTTGTGGATAATGGTCGTGTAATAGGAATAATAAGCCGCAGGGATATAAAACCCATAATCAACGCAGATGCCCACAAAAAGGTTGCAGACGTGATGACTGAGGAAGTTGTTACAGTCACAGAATCTGCCACACCCGAAGAAGCACTGGATGTTGCCTATGAAAACAAGGTTGAAAGGCTTCCAGTTGTTGAAGATGGTGCAATAGTTGGTATAGTAACGATAAAAGACATTTTAGAACGTAAAGAGCTTCCAAATGCTTCTAGGGACAGGAAAGGAAGATTTTTGGTTGCAGCTGCAGCAGGACCATTCGATCTGGAAAGGGCAATGGCATTAGATGAAGCAGGCGCAGATATAATAGCAATAGACTGTGCACACGGTCACAACATGGATGTTGTTAAGTTCTCAAGGACCATGAATGAAAACATCGATGCAGACCTGCTTGTAGGTAACATCGCAACCAAGGAAGCTGCAGAGGACCTAATAGCTCAGGGTGTTGACGGACTTAAGGTTGGTATAGGACCAGGATCCATCTGTACAACCCGGATAATAGCAGGGGTTGGAGTTCCGCAGCTCACAGCAGTATCAGATGTTGCAGATGTTGCAAGGGAATACGATGTTCCAGTTATAGCAGATGGTGGTTTAAGATACTCTGGAGATGCTGCAAAAGCCATAGGAGTTGGAGCTGATGCTGTGATGTTAGGAAGTTTACTCGCAGGAACACATGAAGCTCCTGGTGAAGTTGTTATAATGAACGGCCGTAAATTCAAACAGTACCGTGGAATGGGCTCATTAGGAGCAATGACAGGTGGAGTTGGTGCAGGAACCGACCGTTATTTCCAGGAAGTTAAGGGCCCAATGAAACACTCAAAACTCGTACCTGAAGGAGTTGAAGGAGTTGTACCCTACAAGGGACCTGTGGATGAAGTCATATTCCAGCTGATAGGTGGACTTAAATCTTCAATGGGATACTGCGGTGCAAAGGACATCCAGGCCATGAAGGAAAATGCAAAGTTCGTGAGGATAACAGGCAGTGGAATGACTGAAAGCCACCCACACGACATGCTCATAACCAACGAGAGTCCAAACTATCCAACAACAAGACTTCTCTAAAACATAGATGATTTATTGGAATTCAATTTCCAATAATATTTATTCATTCCACTATTTTTTTAATATTGATACTAACAAATTTACCACCTATTTTTAAAGTTTTAATTTTTGTAAACTTTTCATTTACTACTTCTCCTTTCATACACGGCTTTACATTATTTTAAAAGATAATCTTTTTTTAAATGAAATTTATGTTGGTAAAATTATTTTATGTTCCAAAATAGGGGATATTAGGCATAAATTAGGGGCTAATTTGGGAAAATCTTTATATTTGTCACCGTTATCATATTTGATATTGGCATTTTTTTTGCCTTAATTTTAGAAATAGAAAACAAAATCAAAAAGCGAGTTTAGAAAAAGAAGAGGGGAAAATTTATGAGAGCATTATTTAAACTACTTATCGTGGTGGTGTTACTGTTGATTGCTGGAGCCTCAGCTGTATTCTATGAGTATGAGCAGTCAGTATCTGCTGTCGGTAACTTGAACGGTAGTTATAACATCCTTCTTCTGTGTGATGATCCCACAGAAGATAATGGAACAGAGGGTATAGGATCTGTTGATATGGCATTTGTACTCAATGTTACAGATGGCAAGGTAATGAATGTAACAACAATTTATCCTGGAGGATTGAGAAGTGCTGTTTACACAGAACCAACAGACTTAGGTTCTGGAATGTTACTGCTTCATGACTCATTGTACGGTGTGAACACCACCTTTGGTGCTGAAAGGGCCCAAGAAATAGTGGAATACAACAAGGGAATAAAAACAGACGTGGTTGTGATGGTAACTCCCGATGCTGTAGATGCACTTTTAGCTGCTGTTGGCCCAATTGAAGTAAATGGTCAAAACCAGACGATCACAGATTCAATAGGTTACATAAGAAACATGACTGAACAATCAACAAGCACAGAAACAAGGGGCGAAGCCACAAGTTCTATTATGAACCCTATTATCAGCGCTGCTGAAGGCAACCCAACAATCTACCTTAACCTGGCAAAAGTTGCAATAGAACAGTACCATTCAGGAAACATCAGAGTAGTACCAGAAGACATAGTGACGCAATTTACAGTGGATTTGGGCTTAAAATCAGTTTTCGGAAGTTAATTCTTCCTTTTTTAGTTTTTTTTGTTTAATGTTTTTTCATGATTTAGATAGGAATTTAGATAAAGTATACTATTTCTTTTAGTTTCTAAAATAAAAAAAATTTGAAGTATTATCCCAAAAAGATAAGAACTCACAAGACATATTTAAACCCATGAAATCATGCATAATTCTCTGCGGTGGAATGAGTACCCGCATGGGACAGGACAAGGGGTCCATGCTCATTGAGGGCAAACCAATGATACTTCATGTCATTGAAACTGTTTCAGATATTGTTGATGAAATTATTGTAGTTTTAAGGGATGCAGAGAGGGTTGAAACCTACAAAAACATATTAGAATTCATGAACCTTGATTTTGGAGTTGAATTAAAAGCAGGTCTGAAGTTCTGTACCGACATCACAATGGATGAAGGGCCCCTGGTTGGTATATTAACTGGGCTTTCACATATAAAATCTAATAGGGCTTTGGTTCTTCCCTGTGACTCACCCTACGTATCTAAATCCTTTATCTTAAAGATGTTCCAGCTATCAGAGGATGAGGAATATGATGCAGTTGTACCAAGGTATCTTGATGGTAAAATGGAACCCCTACACTCAATTTATAGAAAACGTTCCGAAGGTATCATTCAAAAGATTCTTGAAAATGGTTTCAGGGATGTCAGATCCCTCCTCAGCAGATCAAAGGTTAAATTCGTTGATGCAGAATCTGTTGATGAAACTGGAAGGAGTTTCCAGAACATGAACCGAGCTGAAGATATTCCACCCAATGATATTGAATAAGCTTTTAAATAGTAAATAATAAAATATCCTTAAGATAATATTAAATCATATATATGGTTTTTATTTCTTAAATCAAATGGATTTAAAGTGTAGGATGATATGATACAATGATTACAGTTAAAACAGCCATGGCTCAGGATGCATGGAAAACAGTGATCCATCATATAATGGAAAGCGGAATTGATGTTGAAGACGAGGGGAATTTCATTACAAAGGAACTGTTGAACGTTGTTGTAACGGTTGAAGATCCCTCAAACTCCAAACCTCCTGAAAGTTACTCATGGAGTGGTGAAAAACTTAAAAAGTATCAAAAACAATTTTTAGACCCTGAAAACATTGGGCTTCCATACACCTACGGCAGCAGATTCAGGGAGCACTTCGGACTTAAAGTGGGTAGGGACACCTATCGTGTAAGAACAGATCAGGTTGAATCAGTTATAAAACGTCTCAAGGAGAATCCAACAACCCGTAAAGCTGTAATGACATCATTCGATCCTTCTATAGATCAGTACCAGGATGAAGTACCTTCCATGATTCTGGTGGATTTTAAACTGAGACAGAACCGACTCCATACAACTGCAGTCTGGAGAAGCCATGATATATATGGAGAGTGGATTCCAAATTTCTTTAGACTTAAAGGCCTTTCAGTTTACGTTGCAGACGCATTAGGAATAAAATTAGGGTCAATTACAATTCACTCAGTAAGTGCATACATCTATAAAAACAACTTCAAGGGTGCTTTAAAGATAAAATAACAAAATTTAAGATAGATACCCCTACTTAATTAAAAAAAGCCTTTTCAATGCCTAAAAATATTCTTTGATTGGATCGGTTGAAAGATCAATGTATGATAAATTCACAGCTTTTGTATCCTCTTTCATGGGTTGACCCAATTTCAACCATTCCAGGGTTACGTCCAGTTTCAAGCAGAAACTTGTTAACATTTTCTATCATGTTCAAGTAGTCTTTTCTGCTGATCTTACATCCATCAACAACTGCGTACTTAGGCATTTTTCCGTTCAGCTTACGGAACTCTATTACTTCGTCAACCATTCTTCTATACTGTTTAAGGGTTAACTCTTCCATTAAACCAACTACACCAAGTTTTAATAAACTAAGTTTTTTAAATATATGGCAAATACTCCTTTAAATATATTACGAAACAAACAATTCCACGATCCCCCTTTGTTCATTCCTGATGTTATACGATCTTTCACTCCTCTATCTCAACCTTCGCTTCTGGATCAAATGGATTGGTCCTAACAGCAAGTGAAAAAAGGTGTGGATAATTTTTCATAAGATGTTCCATGTACTGGAGCCATTCAAAGATGATTAAACTGTAGGCTCGTTCTGTGTCAATGGAAAGATGTTTGTAATCTGATTCAGGTAGTTTTTTGATGTCTTCACGTTTTTCCAGTTCCTCTAAAAGATGAAAAACTGCTCTTAGAAGGTCTGTGAAGGTTTCATGTTCCAGTAAATTTGGGTTTTCAAGAAGAGCAAGTAAAAACTTTCTTTTTCCCATTAAGAATTCTCTTGTTTTTTCTAAAAATTTCAAAGATTTGGGATCGGTTCCTTTTATGTTAAGATCGTAGTTGTAGTCTTTAACAATTTTTTCAGCTTCTTCAAAGTCTTTCTCTGTCCACATGTTGTTTACAAGTAATTTGTCACGAATTTTATCTGATTCAAAATCGAATTTAGATATATCTGTTAGGAGATCTGTTCCAACTTCACTGAAAAATACTCCAATAACCATGTTAAGCTTTTCAAGCATAACCTTCTTTTCTTTTTCGTTTATGGCTTCTTCTATAACAAGAACAACCAGAAGAACCTCTATTGGCACGAATGCAGTATCAATGCTTATGTAGAAGAACAGATCGTGTGTGTCGTGAAAAATTGCGAAATTTATTATGTAAAGAACTGCCGATACAAGGACAAGCAGTATCCCCACACGAAATTTCCATCCCATTTTTTTTGTAATCTCCATAAAAAACATCCCTATTTTCATTTAACAGTCTAATTGAAGCCAATTTTTTTAAGCAATCTACAGGTTAGATTTTATTGTAATTACTTTTAATTGTGATATAAGTCTCATTTAAATAGGTACTATACTAACTTTCATGATTCATTTATAAAAAAAATATTCAATTTTTCAACGCTTTTTTGGCAGATACTATGGTTATTGGGTTTCTTGCAACCATCATGGTGCCCCTTGCACTGATTTTGCCCTTTGAAATGGAAACCCCAACAACATCCACCTCCATTCCAAGATCCTTCATTACCATGGTGGCTTCACTGGGAGTTTCAAGGAGTATTGAAGTCACCACAATCCTTCCACCTGATTTAAGCTTTTTGTACCCCCTTTTTAGCAGGTAATCCATTTTTCCTCCACTGCCTCCAACCATGAGAACGTCGAATGGAGGCAGGTTGTCTAAAACTTCAGTTCCATCAGCTTCAATGAGATCCACCCCATCATCGAGGCCATGTTTTTGAAGATTTTTGAAGGTGGTTTTCAGTGCTTCAGGGTTTTTATCAATGGCATAAACCTTTTTGGCACGTTTTGCAAATTCTAATGTTAATCCACCTGTTCCACAGCCAACATCAACAACAACATCAGCCTTTGATACCTGTGATTTGCACATGACCAAACATCTAACCTCTTCCTTGGTTGGTCCAGGCACGTTGGAATTCTTTATAAATTCATTATCAGGGGTAATATCCATGTTCAATCTCCGGTCCATCGTTTGAAAAGGTTGTTGTCAATATCGAGAACATCCAGTATCTTTCCAACGATAAAATCAACCATTTCATCGATACTCTGAGGGTTGTGGTAAAATGCAGGCATTGCAGGAAGAATTATACCTCCCTCCCTTGATATTTTAAGCATGTTCTCAAGGTGCACAGGTCGCAGTGGAGTTTCTCTGGGCACAACAACAAGTTTCCTGTGTTCTTTAAGAGCCACATCTGCAGCCCGTGTAACTGCATTACTTGCATAACCATTTGCTATGGCAGACACGGTTTTCATGGTGGATGGGACAATCACCATGGATTTAAATCTGCAAGAGCCACTGTTAATGGATGCTGTAAGATCACCGGGTTTGTAGTAACGAGATGCAAGTTTTGAAACCTCTTCCTCCCCTAATCCAAGTTCGTATTTGAATATTATCTTCGCAGGATCAGTTACAACCAGAGCTGTTTCCTCATCCAGTTCATTCAAAACTTCGAGGAGCCTGACCCCATATGCAACACCACTTGCACCTGTAATTGCAACAACTATCATTTAACCACTTTTTTCCTTTTAAAATTGAATTTTAAGTTTTATTTAAGAATTAACATGTAATCAATCAGGTATTTTAATGTAATCTTCGAATGAAAACTCTGAAACCTTTGATGAGTAGTCCTTTGGAACGTAGATGCACAGATCTGCATGGTTGAACCTTGCATCTTTTAATGCACTCACTATGGTTGATATTTCACCAAGTTTGACTCTACCACTGTTTACAGAAA
This sequence comes from Methanobacterium congolense, assembly GCF_900095295.1. Classification (NCBI taxonomy): domain Archaea; kingdom Methanobacteriati; phylum Methanobacteriota; class Methanobacteria; order Methanobacteriales; family Methanobacteriaceae; genus Methanobacterium; species Methanobacterium congolense. The sequence continues at coordinate 1,242,237 of NZ_LT607756.1, read as the reverse complement.
CCATGGTTTTCATTTCATCGAAGGAGGGATACTCTGGAACATCGAATATAAGGTAACCCTGAGGAATCTTGAGGTCCTCAGATAATTCTTTTTCAGTTTTTATTATTTCTTGTGAGCTTAACTTAAAAACAGCCTCAGGATTTTCAATTTCATCAAGTTTCAGTGAAAAAACTGTCTTAAAAAGTTCTCGATTATCGATTCTGGAGATCATATCCTTTATGTAACCATCCTGAGCCCTTGCACCTGTTATGATGTCCAGATCGTCGTACTGATAAATATTTACAGGATCAACAGCCCCGGTTTTAAATAATTCCCTTAAACATTTTCTGAACATGGAATTTATGATCCTGGTTGTGTGGTGCTGGTAAACACTTGGATACATGAAGTAACGTGCAAGTAACATGGACTCTGCTGCCTGAACACCTTTACGTCTTAAAGTGATGGTATCATCAAGTTCCATGTTGTAAATAAGCCTTTCAACATCTATAACTCCATATGCAACGCCAGTGTAGTATGAATCCCTAAGTAGATAATCCATTCTATCAACATCAAGTTCTCCAGATATGATCTGTCCAAAAACTCCTTTTCCGTTGATGGTTTTTATTATATCATTCACATTAAAATTTTCAGACAGTATATCTGATAACTGGGATTCCTTTATTAACTTTGAAGTTAATTCTTCGTGGGAAGTGTCACGAACTCCCTCAGAAACATGCGAGAATGGGCCGTGTCCTGCATCGTGGAGCAGGGCACAAACACGAAGCAACTCCTTTTCATCGTCATCAAGCTGAAGGTTGTTTCCAAGTCTTGATGCAAGGTACATGGCTCCGATGGAGTGTTCAAAACGGGTATGATTCGCACCAGGATATACAAGATACGTAAAACCTAACTGTTTTATACGCCTCAAACGCTGAATTTGTGGTGTGTCGATCAGTTTAACTTCAAGTTCATTTATTTGAAGATTTCCATGGAGACTGTCCCTTATAAATTTCAAAACTACCCCCCAGACATGATTATGTTAGTACCATCCTTGGTGTGTTCCTCTTTTTTAAAGTCAAGTTCATATTTTACCCTTTCTATGACATCCTTGAGTGCGCTTCGGGTTTCGACTCTGCTGGGCCCTGCAACCACAGCCAGGAAGAGCGGGTCCGATGGCTCGAATTCACCAACGTAATGCACAACACCTATTTCTACCACTCCATATTTGTTTTTTATATCCTTTATAATTTCTTCAAGTTCCCTTTGAGTTTTTTCAATATCTGGAGTGGTGAGATCCATTTTCACAGTGGTTTTATCTATTTCCTTGCCCCGAACTATTCCCTCGAATGAAAAAATTGCACCACACTCATTTATTCGGGGATTTTTTTTAACTTCATCCATAAGCTGGTTGATTGTGAAGTTTTCATCACCTTTTTTTAGAATTTTAGCTATCATGGTACCACAGACACTTCAATAATCATTTTTTTTTTTAATTAACGATTTTATTTATTTTATTTTAATTCAAAAATCTACCATTAACTATTATTAATCTGTTTTTAATCCTTTTTCTAAATTATGAAGAAATATGAAAAATTATTCAATTATCCCTTGTTTGTTCATTGACTTCTTTCTTTGAAAGGTGTTTCAAACGTTTTATACCATCAATTTCTTTTATAACGTCCACAACAGATTCAGGAACTAAAGATTCCCAGTCATCATCTACAAGCATCCTTCTGCGAACCTCTGTGCCTGAGAAAACAGTTCTGTTAAATGGTGGTGGGGATGTAACACTGTAACTTCCCTCGAGGAACAACCTCTGAACCAGAGGATTTCCTGAAAAAACTCGTTGAAATGGAGGTGTAAGCATCTTTACATGGGCTATCCAGATTGAATTACACTCAACATCCTGTATTGGGATGATGTAGTACTTGGATGCTGGAATACCATTTTCACTGAGGGCCTTTGTAAGCATCATAATCCTTTCACCTGCTGTGAATGGATCCCTGAGGGTGTGGCTCAGCTGAGCACTTCCTATACCTATAATGACCTCATCAACCTCATCTAAAATTCGTTTTATAACCTCAAGATGTCCCTTATGAACAGGCTGCATTCTACCAACAAGTAAACCCCTCATGGATGGATCCCCCATTTTTTAATTTTACTATTTAAATTATTGAACAAATCCTTTATATCAGGATATCTATAAAATGGATGTAAAACTCTTTTTCACTGGATCATGAAGGAACAGTAGTTATCTCCCATTGCATAACACTTAACTTCATCAACCCTCTGTCTGTTCTGGAAATGTTTGGAAAATATAACTTCAAGTATTCCTGAATCGAATGCACATGCAGGTTTTCCAAGGTAGGGCAGTCCTCTGCATTCGAAGCAGTCATAAACGTTGATGGTTAATGGTTCCAGGGTTTGAACTTCAACTCTGCCGAGGTGGTGGGTTTCCCAGAACTTTGCAATGTTTCCCAGAAGTTTTTCAATATCTGGGTCTGCAACTTTTTTGTAGAGTGTTTCACCAACTTTGTTTCCAGCTTCCCAGAGTATGGGGTCGATTTCTATGCCCTGACGTATGAGTGCGACCCTCAGGGTCTGGAACATGAGCCTGAAAAATTCGAAGGGGTTACCATCACTCTCCATGTAGTTGGAAACGTAGTCTCCTATGTCTTCTTCCCTGATTTTTTTACTGGACAAAGTGCCCAGATGCTCTGATTTTATGAAGAATATCTTTTTTCTGGCATCTTCAGGGTCAGGTTTTGAGCTTATTACTCCCTCATCAACCATCCTTTTCAAATGGGCGGATACAGTGGATTTTGCCTTCCCTGATAGTTCCACTATTCTGTCAAAGCTCAATTCTTCCTTCTTGAGCATTGATAATATTTTAATCCTTACAGGATTGTTTATGGCACATATACCCTCGGGGGTGGCAAATAATTCTATATGTGCATCCTTTTTAGGGGATTTTTCAGTGTTATGATTCATGATAAAAATTTCCTTTGATCCTTTAAAATTATTATGGATACCGTAACTTATATATAGTACTGTTCGGATAAGATAGAACATTCGTTGGCCGACGAACGAAGATTCTTGAAGGTGTTCCGCAGGATATTATGGAGAATTGATCCTATAAAATTATCTAAAAAAATAAAAAAAGGGATTAAAACTCCATTAAATCCCAAAAAGATTAAAATGAGTTTTTAAATGCATTATTTGAAACGCCTTTGGGAGTATAAAAAATTAGACATGAATAATGGATTGATGTATGGAGACATGTAGTATGCGCCTATGGAGGAAAGATAATATGGAAGAAAAAAAATTAGACATGTTCTGTTATCAGTGTTCCCAAACTGCGAGGGGAACTGGATGTACTGTGAAAGGTGTTTGTGGTAAGGAACCTACGGTTGCAAGGCTTCAAGATAACTTGCTCTTTGCAATCAAGGGTATCTCTGCCTACCTGTATCATGCTAGGGAGTTAGGATACACGGATCCTGAAGTGGATGCGTTTCTTGAGAGGGGGTTCTACTCGACGCTCACCAACGTGAACTTCGATGCAGGCGAATTCGTTAAACTCGCACTTGAAGCAGGGGAAATGAACATAAAAACCATGAACCTTCTTAAAAAGGCACACATCGAAACCTACGGCGAACCAACACCAACAGAAGTAAAAGTAGGATCGGTCAAAGGCCCAGGTATCATAGCAACAGGACACAGTATCAAAGCATTGGCTGAACTTTTGAAACAGACCGAAGGCACTGGTGTGAACGTTTACACTCACTCTGAGCTTCTTCCAGCCCATGGATACCCTGAACTGCGCAAGTACAAACACTTCGTGGGACAGATCGGAGGACCATGGTTCGACCAGAAAAAAACCTTCAGCAAATACCCTGCAGTAGCACTTGCAACCTCAAACTGCGCACTCATACCAAACGAAGACTACAAGGACAGGATTTTCACGTCTGGTGTTGCTCAGTTGCCTGGTGTTCAGCACGTTGAGGATTACGATTTCACACCACTCATAGAAAAAGTAAAATCCCTCCCAGAACTTGAGGATGAACCTAGGGATACGGTTTTAACCACAGGTTTCGGACTTTCAACTGTTCTATCGCTGGCTGGTAAGATCAAGGAGCTTGTTGAGGCTGGTAAGATCAGACACTTCTTCGTTGTAGGTGGCTGTGACTCTCCCAAACCCCAGGCCAAGTACTACACAGAATTCGTTGAAAAACTGCCTCAAGACACTGTTGTTCTCACCCTGGCATGTGGAAAGTACCGGTTTAACCATTTAGACCTTGGAAACATCGAAGGTGTGCCTCGTTTGATTGATCTGGGTCAATGTAACGATGCAGGTGTTGGTATCGAGATCGTTGCAGCATTATCCGAGCTCTTTGGTATGGAGATTAACGATCTGCCTCTGACATTTGTTCTGAGCTGGATGGAACAGAAGGCAGCAGCCATACTCTGGAGCCTTCTCTACCTGGGCATCAAGGACATGTACATCGGACCAATAATCCCCGGATGGGTCAACGAAGACATACTCAACGTACTCGTAGAAAACTACAACCTCACACCAATAGGAAACCCCGAAGAAGACATCAAAAAAATATTAGGATAGAAAAAGGGTTTAATTTAACTCTTAATCTTCCTTATTTTTTCTTTAATTTATTTTTTTTAAAAAAAGGTAATTGGAAATAATTTTAAAATTTTTATTTTCGGACCCATATTGTGTGATCGTTCTTAAATTCAAATTTTTCCCATGATATTAGAATAGCTTTTGCAGTTTTCTGAGTTTCAGTGTTTAAAAAAACAAAGGGCTTGCAATGATTTTCACTGTCAATTGTAACACTATAATTAGGTCCTGTAACATCTTTTATTCGAATATTTCCTGATTCATTTGTTTTTGAAGTAAATACGTGTATCCTTTCGTTAGGAAGATCTATATAGCCTCCATAAGGTTCTGGAAGATATAAATTCCATACTTGCTCCTCTGAAGGATCTTTTTCTTCAATCTCATGCCATTGTTCCTTAAGAACACCTAATAAATCCTCTAAAACTTTTTTTTCAATTTCATTGTTTACCATATTATTCATCTTCCTAATTTTAAATTCACCTTGGTGACAATGTTTAGGAACCTATATATACATTATATATATGAATCAGACATTAATTAGTAACTATATATACAAATAAGACATTGTCTAGTAACTATATGTAAATATGATAGATAAACCTTGTTAAATCTAAAATCGCTCCTAATTTTCTTTATTGTTCGGGTCATATCGTTAAGTTTAATAGTTTTAAATGGTTTTTCACGTTTTTATAAGCTCTAAAAGGGGCCATGTGGCATTCAATACCTACCGCAAAGCTAAACACATAAAATAAATAATTTCGCATATGCTTTTAATTTAAAGTTTAAACTCCATGGGCTTTCTTTCATTTATTTTTTTAAAACTATTTTTTTCTAGTTTTAGGCTTAGTTATTTCTTCGACCACTACGTTTACTTGAATTAAGTGTAAACAGTATCCGAATAGAATATAAAAAATGATTAATAAAGATATAGCATTTATGGGGTCCATTGCATTAAAAGTAGGATAATATAAGATGTTATAATATATTAACAAGTCAAATAAGACGAATATAGATATGGGTAAAACTAAAATGATTAAAAATATTTTTTCTAAGGTTCCAATTTTCTTAAATATTTCTTTAGTATCCCTATTTTTTCGCATTGTATCTTTTTTTACCTCATTTAATGGCTATTATTAGAAAGCTGTCATATTGAGTTGATTATTCATATTTTTAAAACTATTTTTTAATTTTTATCAAATGTTAAACTCAAACTAAGGCAACAAACTAGAAAAAAGATTCCAGTATTAGAAAACAGATTATTGTCTCTTATTACAGGTTTATTAATAACCTTCGTAAACTGAGCTGATAAAATAAAAAGAGAAAGAATGAAATTATTTTTTGGGGATTATTGAGAAAAACGGCCTTTTTTTACTTTTTTGGAAGGTTTATTTATTATTTTCACTTGAGTTTCAGGTGTTGAAGGTCCTTTCCATGTTCCATTAGGGTTTCTCTCTGGATTTTGATAAAGTTTTGTCATTTTATTTTTCACCTTTTATTCTCTTGATTTATTAGTAACATACGTCAAACTCCCCTTAAATCTTCACTATTTCTTTTCATTTCTTTACAATAAGTTAACATTTCTTAAAGTGATGAGTTATGACTGGAAGAATAGTGTTGTTGAAACCCAATTTATTCATAAATCCTATCCTAAATAATGATTTGAATTTATTCCCTTAAAATAAACTTAATAAAGATAAATTAACTAATAATTAACGTATTTAAAAATTAAAAAGCATTTAGAATTTATAAACTTGATTGAACTTAATTTAGATTCCCATATCTTATTAAATTACCTTATATAAACCTAAGATTTCCATTCATTATAGAAAACTATTATAATGCAGAAAACAAAGTGATTATCTAATAAAAATGAAGCTTATATTTTACATTTCTAATATTAACGGTGATACTGGATGATAAGTGTTGAAAACATTTCTAAAACTTACAAAATGGAAGATGGCAGAGAAATCAAGGCCTTGGATGATATAAGCCTCAAAGTGGGAAATGGGGAGATACTGGGGATAATAGGAATGAGTGGTTCAGGAAAAAGCACCCTTCTGAGGATATTAAGGGGTGTGGAACCATTTGACAGCGGTGAAATAATTATGGATGATTTTAAGGTTGCACATGATTCAACATCCTACTACTCAAGGAAGCTCCGCCATGCAACTGCAATACACCTCCAGAGATCCTTTGGATTATGGTCTGAAACAGCCATTATGAATGTTATAAGGAAATTGTACGGTAAAAAATATGGTGATGAAGCCCTAGCTGATTATGAATATGCCTACGAAGAATTTGGTGAAGAAGCCATGGAGATCCTTAGGGTAGTTGGACTGGATCACAAGGCCAACCACTTTGCACCGGTTTTAAGCGGTGGTGAAAAACAACGCCTCATAATGGCAAGACAGTTAGCAAAAAAACCCAAGGTACTTCTCCTTGATGAACCTGCAACCATGTCCTGCCCGAAAACCAAGCAAGAAATACTTGATGCAATAAAAAATATCAACGAAAAAATGGGCGTTACAGTTATACTAGTTTCACACCTTCCAGAAGTTCACAAATACCTTTCGGATCGTCTTATACTCCTGGAAGATGGTAAAATTAAGGATGAAGGATCTCCCGATGAAATAATCAAGGAATTCGTTAGTGAAATGGACGCACCCGAACCTTCAAGGGACCTGAAAACCGTGGGAGAACCTGTTATTAAGGTTGAAGATCTTGAGAGAAGGTTCTTCCTTATAAAGGGAGGTAACGTCCTTGAAATTAAGGATATCAACTTTCAGGTGAGGGAAGGGGAAGTGGTATCACTCATAGGACCAAGTGGGGCTGGAAAAACTGTTTTGCTCAGGATGATTGCAGGTATTGATGTACCAGATGCAGGAGAAGTTTTCTTCAAACTCAACGGTGATTGGATAAACATGCATGAACCTGGTGTTAAAAGAATGGGAATAAGACGTAAAATGGGATTCATGCATCAGGAATTTTCCCTAACACACTACGCAAGTATCAGGAGTCAGATAGCCTCAAGACTTGGTATAAAAGGGGAGAACGTTGTTGGAGAAGCTAAGAAAAAGGCAGAAGAACTTGAAATAAACGACAAGGTTCTTGATATACTGTACCAGTTAACGGATCTTCCAGAGCACGAGGCCAAGTTCAGACTTGAAAAGATAGGTCTGTCTCCAGAGATACTTGAAGACCTGTTCCCAAGGTTTCCAGACAGTGAAGTTAAAAAATATGCAAAACCAGTGTTTGAAGCCCTTGATCTGCCCCTTGAAATTCTCGACAGAAAATCCTACGAACTATCAGGTGGCCAGAAGGTCAGAGCAACCCTTGCTTTGATTTTAGCATCAAAACCTGAGGTTTTAATCCTTGATGAACCCTTCGGAGACCTTGATCCAGTAACCCTCAGAACAGTTTCAAACTCACTTAAAAGAATAAACAAAGAATTCAACACCACCATACTCATGGTGAGCCACCATGTGGACTTCATTGAAGAGGTCACAACACGAGCCATCATGATGGAGGACGGAAACCTCATTATGGATGGTGATCCTCATGAATTATGTGATGAATTTGTTGTTAGATGCAAGGCAGATTACCTTAAGAATTTTGATGAACTGAAAAAACAGATGGCAGGTGTTTAATATGGAATTTAATGATCTGGAAACTGAAAAGGCCTACAGGGTACTGGCACCAAGACCAACCATAATCGTGACAACAGCCAACAGCAAAGGGGAAACTAATGCCGCACCCTTTTCCTTCACAATGCCGGTTTCAGTTAACCCTCCACTTGTTGCATTCGCATCGGTACCAAGCCACCACACCTACAAGAACATAGAGGAAACAGGAGAATTCGTTGTGAACATTCCAAACGAGGCAATCCTTGAAAAACTATGGATAACCGGTGAAAAATTCCCATACGGTGTTAGTGAAATAGAAGAATCAGGTTTAACCCAAATGGAATCCCTGAAGGTTTCAGCTCCAAAAATAGCAGAGTGCATAGCTCACATGGAGTGCAAGGTCCACTGGATCAAGGACTCAGGGGACCATAAACTAATTGTTGGTGAAATCATCCATGCAGATGCAGCTTCAGATGCCCTGAAGGAAGAACTGCTTGATGTTGAAAGGATGAAACCTGTGATGCACCTGGGTGGTGTTAACTTCGTTGTGGGAGATCATATAAGAAGGGTTGAATAAGAGAGGTGGTTTTTGATGTTTAAAAACATAATGGTTCCAACTGATGGTTCAAAATTTGCAGACAAAGCAGCAGATATTGCAATAGAAATGGCAAAAAAATTCAGTGCAAGGGTCACAGCAGTTCACGTGATCGATGATAAACTCATATACCCCTTTGAAGTCCTGGAAGAGGAAGGAAAAACTGTGTTAAATCAGGTACAGGAAAAGGGAAGGGATAATGGTGTTCAGGTTGATGAAATACTTATAGTTGGAAGTCCAACACGTGACATGGAGAAGATCGTTGAAAAGGCAGATGCAGACATAATCGTCATTGGTACCCATGGAAAAACCGGACTTGAAAAACTTTTAATGGGCAGTGTTGCAGAGAACACTCTGAAAACCGTTAAAGTACCAGTTTTAATCGTGAAATAGATGGATAATCTTAAATTTCCAATTTTCTTTTGTTGATCTCTTTTATTTTTTTGCATTATTAAATTAAGTTGTTCTGGGGAATGGTTTTCATGAGGTTGTGGAGTTTACACCCAAAGTACATGGATTCCAAGGGAATTGTGGCCCTTTGGAGGGAAGGATTACTTGCAAGAGCAGTTCTCATGGGTAAAACAAAGGGTTACAGGAACCATCCTCAACTTCAAAGGTTTAAAAGTCAGGATGAACCTTTAAAAGCAATAGATACCTACCTCTATCAGGTTTACTTAGAATCCCAGAGAAGGGGTTACAGCTTCAAAAGGGAGAAAATAGGGGATGAATTTATTCAGTATCAGATTCCTGTAAGCTCTGGACAGATGGAATACGAGTTCAAGCATCTGAAAAAGAAATTGAAACTGAGAAATATCTCAATGTACAGAAAACTCCGAGAACTTGATGAAATTCTTCCAAATCCTGTTTTTAGAATTTTTAATGGCGAAATTGAAGATTGGGAAGTTGTTGGATGATCATCCAACTTGTGAAACTCATGGGATGAATCACTGAAACTAGAAATACTAACGTAAAAATAGGTATAGGCATCCACAGTATGGGCGAACCAACCGTGGGAGGATAGGCTTGTTGAAAATAATTTTTATGCAACGATGTATCGTTTTCTGGTTAGGTTGGTCAGTGAATTTATGAGCTTGATGAGGTTTATTGCCACATCAAAATCCCTCTTAGTGTTCACTGTATATTTAGCTTTAGTTTCATCTGTTACTTCATAATGGATTGTTTGATGTTCATTTGGTTTCTGAACTGCTTCTATAAGTTCCATTATTCCAATAGTTTCATTGTCTTCTTCAATGAAGATATCATCATTATTAATTTTTACATCAGGGTATTTTACTTGGATTTTAGTGTACAACTCTGTTTTAAACTCGTTATCTATTGATGTGAAGGTAATATGGGAAACTTTCAACACCTCCTTGGAGAATCACTGAAATGGCCTACCTTTGATCTTTTGTAGGAATCACAAGAATAAAAAAAAAAGATGAAACCTTTGTGAAAGATACCACAATCCCTTTAAATCAATTATAAAAAAAATTTTTTACAGTATCACATCTTTTTATAGTTAAGGTTTTCCCTGAGTTTATATTCTCATTTGATTGTTGAACTATTCTTTTATTCTTCTTTTTTTCTATTGCTATGACATTAGTTTTTTAAGGATTCTTTCGATCACACCTAACCTCAATCCCCCCTCAAATTGTTCATTTGGCTATTAAAATATCTGAGGTTTAATGGAAACGAAAAGATTATTATGGTAAATAGGCCAATAGTTATTAAAAATAAGAACTTCCTTAAACCTTTTTAAAATTGAAAACTTGAGGAGTGGTTTAAATGAAAAGGTACAAATGTAAAGCCTGTGGCTATATCTATGACCCTGAAGTAGGTGAACCAAGAACTAATACCCCACCAGGAACACCATTTGAAGACCTGCCAAACAACTGGCACTGCCCAAAGTGTGGAGCGGGAATCAACAGGTTCGTACCAATAAACTGAGTTCATATCTTAAAAAGTTAGAAAAAACATGTTTATTTAATTGAGAACATGGCAAACAAATAAAAAAAAGCTTTTAAGTAGGATGTGACAATAGAATTAAACGATTTTTTTAACATTTGAATTCGTAGCTTGGAAAAAAGAATGCTTTGAAAAAGGAGGATGTTAAATGAAAAAATACATATGCACAGCCTGTGGATACGTCTACGACCCTGAAGAGGGAGACCCAAACGCAGATATTGAACCAGGAACAGCCTTTGAAGATCTTCCAGATGACTGGGTCTGTCCCCTCTGTGGAGTTGGCAAGGAAATGTTCAATGAACTAGAATAATAATCTTATTTTTCTTTTTAAAAAATTCAATCCATTCATATAAAGGAGGTCTTCTAATGGAAGAAAAAATGCAGGATGCCCTGAACAGCCAGTTAAATGCAGAACTTTACTCTTCATATCTGTACCTGTCTATGGCAGCATATTTTGAATCTAAGGACATGGCAGGTTTTGCAAACTGGATGAGGGTTCAGGCACAGGAGGAACTTGCACATGCAATGAAGTTCTACGACTACATCGCTCAAAGGGGAGGAAAAATCACACTCACACAGATAAATACACCTCCAACAGAGTGGGAATCAGATCTAGCAGTTTTTGAACATGTTTATGAGCATGAAAAGATGGTGACGGGCCTCATAAACAAACTCGTGGATCTTGCACTTTCCCTATCAGATCATGCAACCAACAACTTCCTTCAGTGGTTCGTGGCTGAACAGGTTGAGGAAGAAGAATCTGCAAGTGGAGTGCTTCGAAAACTCAAATTGATGGAAGATGCTCCAGGTGGAATATTTATGCTCGATTCTGAACTTGCAAAAAGGGTTTACAATCCTCCAGCAAAATCAGAATAGGACTGAGATGCAGATTTAATCCAGAACTCCATATTTTTTTAATTTTTTATAGTATCCACCCCTTTTTTAGTTTTTCAGTAATTTTCAGGGTACTTATTTTTTTAGAGATTCGATATCTTTAATATTCAAATTTCAAAAGGAAACCTCATACGCTCCTTGAAAAAAACAAAAAAATGTTTTTTTATTAATGTGTATTAATTAATGAACTTTTATTTTAACATGAAAGCTTATTTTTAAGGCTTGATATAAATTTTAAGGATTATACGATCTTTTCAGATTAAAACTGAAATAAATAATAAATATAATTAATAAAGATAAGTATCTTAATATTAAATATAAAGATTTTGGGGGGTTAAAAATGGGGGAAAAAGTGTACGAATTAAGGCGTATAAAAAAGGAAGGTAAAGGAATGCCATTGATAGGTGATGAATTTCCAAAAATGGAGGTTAAAACAACCCAAGGCATGATGAAGTTGCCCAAGGCATTTAGGGGGAAATGGTTTGTTCTCTTCAGTCACCCTGCAGATTTCACTCCAGTCTGCACAACTGAATTCGTTGCATTTCAGAAGAGATACGACAAGTTCAGAGAACTCAACTGTGAGCTCATAGGACTCAGTGTTGACCAGGTTTTCTCACACCTCAAATGGATAGAATGGATGGAAGAAAATGTTGACACAAAAATAGAATTTCCAGTAATCGCAGACACTGGAGAAGTTGCAAATACCTTAGGTCTTATACATCCAGCCAAGGCAACCAACACAGTCAGAGCAGTGTTCATAGTGGATCCTGAGGGAATCATAAGGGCCATACTTTACTATCCACAGGAACTCGGGCGTAACATGGATGAAATACTCAGAATGGTGGAAGGACTTCACAAGGTTGATCATGAGGGAGTTGCAGTTCCTGCAAACTGGCCTGAAAATGAGTTGATAGGTAAGGGAACAATAATTCCACCTCCAGCAGATATTGAAACAGCAAGAACACGTAAAGATGAGTACAAATGTTATGACTGGTGGTTATGTTACAAAGATGAATGAATGGGCGATAGTTGAGGTTATTAAGGTTTTATTAGACTATTGAACGGCACTATTAGGATATCATTTAGGATAATCCTTAATTCTTTTTTAAAAAGAAAAATCAATTGAAATATAAGTTCTTTATTCAAAGGAGGAAAACAGTATGGAAAAAAATTTTTATGAACTACCTGAACTTCCCTATGGATACAAAGACCTTGAACCCTATATTTCTGAGGAACAGCTGAAAATACACCATAAAAAGCATCATCAAGCCTATGTGGACGGTGCCAATGCTCTGCTCAAGAAGTTCGATGCCAGAGCTGAGGAAGAGGAATTCGATCTCAAGGCGGTTTCCAAGGAACTGTCATTCCATGTTGGAGGTTTCATACTCCACAAGCTCTTCTGGGCCAACATGGGGCCATCTGATAAGTGCGGTGGAGAACCAACTGGACTTATAGCAGATTACATAGAAAAGGACTTTGGAAGCTTTGAAAGATTCAAAAAAGAATTCAGTCAGACAGCAGTCAGCACTGAAGGTTCAGGATGGGCTGCACTAACCCTCTGCAGGGGCACAGACAGGATATTCATAATGCAGATAGAGAAGCACAACGTCAACACCGTTCCAGGATTCAGGTTGATGATGGTTCTGGATGTCTGGGAGCATGCTTACTACCTTGAATACCAGAACAGAAGACCAGACTACGTTGAAGCATTCTGGAACCTTGTGAACTGGGACGAAGTCAACAGACGAATCAAGGTCTGGCTGGATTCACCCCTTTAAAACTAGTCTACTGCTTTATTCTTGGAATTTTTCCCTTTTTTAGATCAACCCAGAGCATAAAAGCGTATTTTACCGGCTCCACACTTGGGGCAGTGCCAATCATCTGATAAATCTTCAAAGGCGGTTCCAGGAGGCGTATTTGTTCTGGGCTCACCTACTTCAGGGTCGTAGATGTAACCACAAATCTTACATTTGTACTTTTTCATTTGATTCCTCCATTTAATGAGATGAAAATTATGTTTTGAACATATCTTTTTTATAATGATGGAACACAATGAAATTTTAATTCTTAATCAACTTATGAATGATGCTTCGAGTAATTATATGAACTTTTTAATTATTAGAATTAATGTTGAAGAAGTATTATTGATAAATTCAATTTCAGCGTAAGGTATAAGTTAAGTTTTTATAAACCTAATTAATGGATAAAAATTTAATTTCATTGATACTTTTTGAAGAATTTAATTGAAAGCAGGAGATAGACATGATCTGGAATAGTGAAGCAGAATGTATGTCTGCAGAGGATACAAGAGAACTGCAGCTCAAACGATTACAGGACGTTGTGAAGAGAGCTTATGAAAACGTTCCTTACTACCAAAAAAGGTTTGCTGAGTTCAACGTGGGCCCAGAGGATATTGAAACACTGGAGGACATTGAAAAACTTCCATTCACAACAAAAACGGATTTGAGGGATGCATATCCCTTTGGGATGTTTGCAGTTCCTCAGGATGAAATAGTTGAGGTCCATACAACCTCCGGAACCACAGGAAAACCAACTGTATCTGGATACACAAGAAAAGACCTGGATATTTGGGGAGAAGTCATGGCAAGGGCCCTGACAATGACAGGTGCCAAAAAAAGTGACAGAGTCCAGAACAGCTATGGATACGGACTTTTCACAGGGGGTATGGGAGCTCACTATGGTGGACAGAAGATAGGAGCCACAGTCATACCAATATCCGCTGGAAACACCCGAAGACAGCTTGAAATAATGCAAGACTTTGAAACAACAATTTTAACATGCACTCCATCATACGCACTCTACCTTGCAGAGGTTGCAGAAAACGAGGGTATAGATACTGAAAAACTCAAACTCAGGGCTGGCTGCTTTGGAGCAGAGATGTGGACAGAAGAAATGCGGAAAGAAATTGAAAAAAGACTTCACATACGCGCCCAGAACGTTTACGGATTAACCGAGATCATGGGGCCTGGTGTTGCAATGGAATGTGAAGTTCAAAACGGACTCCACATCTTCGAGGATCATTTCTACCCTGAAGTTGTGAATCCGGATACTTTGAAACCTGTTCCTGATGGTGAAAAGGGTGAACTCGTCCTAACAACTCTTACAAGGGAAGGAATGCCAGTTATAAGGTTCCGTACCAGGGACATAACAGCACTTAGAAGGGGAAAATGTGCATGTGGAAGGTCACAGGTAAAGATGGACAGAATAACAGGCCGTTCAGATGATATGCTTAAGGTCAGAGGAGTTATAGTGTTCCCATACCAGATCGAGAAGGCTCTACTGAAAATCGAGGGACTGGAACCACACTACCAGATCATAGTCACAAGGCCAGGACACTTGGATGAACTTGAGGTACAGGTTGAAGCGTCACCAGCCCTATTCTCTGATGAAGTCAAACATATAGAAGAGGTTAAACGAAACATTGAATCTATAGTACACAGTGAAATTGGTTTAAGGGTTAATGTAAACCTTGTTGAGCCAAGAACACTCCCTAGAAGTGAAGGAAAAGCTGTAAGGGTCATAGATAAACGTAAATTTTAATTCAATTAATTCATAATTAGTGAAAGGATAGAGGCGATTGAAATGAAATTAAAACAAATATCAGTATTTCTGGAGAACCGGAAAGGAAGGTTGCAGAAAGCATTGAACATAATTTCAAGTGCAAAAATCAATATAAGGGCTCTTTCAATAGCAGACACGTCTGAATTTGGTATCCTAAGGATGATAGTTCCTGAACCAGATAAAGCCCAGAAGATACTTGAAGACAATGATTTCGTTGTTAAGGTGAACGATGTCATAGCAGTGGGTGTTCCAGACAAACCAGGTGGCCTTGACGGTATTCTTGAAGTCCTAAACAGGGCAGATGTGAATGTTGAGTACCTTTACGCATTCGTTGAGAAAAAATGTGAAAATGCCATTGTTGTCATCAGAACAGAGGACATAGATGCAGGTGTAAAGGTACTTAAAGAAGGTGGAGTGGCAATGCTCTCACCAGAAGAAGTTTACACTATTTAACTTCTTTTATCTAAATTATTTAACTATAAACTCTTTTTTTTATTTTAATTGAAAAGAATTTGAGGATCTAAAAAAATAATATTAAAAAAAGGTTGATCTGTTTTTAGATCATCTCAAGGTACTTCCTTTTAATTTCATCAAACTCTTCCTGGGTTATGGCACCAATATCCAGAAGTTCCTTGGCCTTTTTTATCTTTTCAACTGGATCAACTTCAACTTGTTCCGTTGGGAGTTTTTCAGGTTTTCCGGGTTTTAAAGCCTCACTGGAGGGAGTTTCAACTGATAACTCCTCACTGACCTCACCTGATACTTCAAGGGTTTCTTCAGAATCTTTCACAGTTTCCTCAGTTTCATCCTGATCATCAATTTTCTCAAGAAGTGATCCTTCCCTTTTGCTTGATTCTATCTCTTCAGGTTCAGAAGGTGTCACTGTCATTTCTTCAACTTCAGAGGGGACAGGCTCTACAGTCTCTTTTACAGATTCTGGTTCGAATTTTTTGCCACAGACAACACAGAATTTGGCTGTTTTAAGATTTTTAGAGCTACATGATGGACATAACTTAAAGTCAGAATTTATCATTTTTATTTGGGGGTTTTCCCTTGGAGGGGTGACAATTTCATTTAAGGGCTTTCCACATCCCACACAGAACTTGGCACCTTCAGGGTTTTTTGTCTGACATGAACTACACATTTTAAACGTTTCTTCAACTGGCTTTCCATGTCGTCTTGCCTCTAACCTTTGTTTTATCTCTTCATTTGATACCATAAAAATCACCTAACCCTTGAATAATAACGATCCGATAATTACAACTTTTTTATTTTCAACTAAATTCTATCAATAATTGTTATGTTAATTATTATATTAATTTCTTTTTAAAAGTCTTTGATTGAAATAACATTAGATTGAATCAAGCGGATCATCAAATTTCCACATCTGATTGAGGGTACCTCGCGTTCCATACTTTATACTTTCCTTTACAAAGTTTCCAGCGAACTTTATGGATGATTCAATATCACAACCCTTTGAAAGCATTGCTGTAACTGCAGAGGAATATGTGCAGCCACTGCCATGTGTGTTGTTACTCTCCATGAGTTCTCCCTCAAAAACATGGATGGAACCATTGTAAAATATGTCTGAACCCTTAAGATGCCCCCCGGTTACAACCACGTCACAGTGTTTACCTATCTCAAGAGCAGCTTCTATGGCATCTCCTTCATTTTCTATCTTTATACCTGAAAGTGTCTCTGCCTCATGGATGTTTGGTGTTGTGAGCACTGAGAGGGGTAACAGATATTTTTTAATGGATTCTGCAAGTCCTTTTTTGGATAAAAATCCTCCAGAACCTGCAACCATAACTGGGTCAACAACGAGCTTCAATTCGTGTTCCTCAACCCTGGATGCAACGGCTTTAACTATCTCTTGAGAGTAAAGCATTCCTGTCTTGGCGTACTTTATATCCTCAGATTGTAGAACCGTGTCCATCTGTTTTTCAATGAAGCCAACATCAACTGGAAGTACTCCTGTAACTTCGTGGATGTTCTGTGCAGTAAGGGATGTTACAACTGCTGTACCATAAACTCCCAGACTTTCAAAGGTTTTAACATCATTCAGGACTCCCGCTCCTCCAGAAGGATCGAAGCCTGCTATTGTCATGGCAATGGTTCTTTTATCCATTATTCAAGCTCCTCTTTTAACATGAAGTCTTTCAGAGCCATGATTGGATTTCACGCAGAGCCCCAGGTTTTTCAAGAATTTTTTGGCCTCGGTTCCAGAGCCATGTATCATGATCTCCCCAAGGTCCTCTGCTGTGTTAACATCGAGGGACATGTAAAAGGAGTCGTAGATTCCATAGGACATTCCATGGGATTTAGCCTCGTTTATGTGTTCAAAGAAGCTGCACTCCCCAAATTTCATCTGAAATTCTTTTGATGGACAGAGAAGGGCGTTGGTTCCCCCACCCTTTGCAGGTGCTATCACCATGTCGAAGGTTTCACCCATCTTGAGAAGGGCCTGCACATGTCCTGGTTTTATGAGGGGAACATCCGATGGCACAACGATGACGTTACTGCAGTGGCTGCTGCACCATGCCATGGCCTGCATTAGGGCACCGTTCAAATCCGTTGCACCCTCTTCCTCAAGGGAAACAACCCCCATGTCTTTTACGAAGTTCAAAACATCCACATCTGAACTTATAACAACAACTTCTCTAACAACATCCTTTAAAACCGTGATAACATCCTTTAACATGGATTTTAAAAGGTTTTCACGTTCTAATTCTGTTAAAGTAGGTGATAGACGTGTTTTTGCATCTAAGAATTTGGAAACTGGTATTATTGCAAAGGTTTTGCTTTTATCGATCTTCATATTAAATAACCCTTGGTTTTTTATTTTAAGTTTTTTTAGTCTTGGATTTGAGGTGGGATTGTATCATGGAATTAAATATGGGGGTTAGTTCTTTAAATTCCAGTTAAACCATTCACCCAGTCACTGAAGTTGTTCCACATATCTGAAAGATCTGAGGAAGAGTTTGTTGTGGTCTGGTTTAGAGATGCTATTTTGTCTTCGGTCACACCGAACTCTGCCATGACCTCGGATTTAGCTGTATTAGCATCTTTTTTAAGTTTTGAGAATTGTATGTTCTGTTTGTTTGCAAGTGCCACTGGTTCTCCTGTGTAAATATTCAGATCTCCACCTGCAAATATGGTCCATATCTTGAGTTGAGCATCTGTAGCATTTTGAACATCGGAGGGATTTGAGTTAGCAACGATCTCTTTAACAGCATCTGAAGCATTTCCTGCACTTTCAAGTTTGGTTCCTGCGTATGCTCTTTGTCCTGGTTCAAAGCAGTAAGCTGTGATATTCGCAGTGGACTGAGGAGTTATTTCTTTATTTTCTGCAGTTACAAGATCCTGTGAATCATTACTTTTCAACAGTTCTCCTTTTTCAACGTTCACAGTGTCATTACCATTGTTTTTTACTGTAACCACATGTGGAACTGTTCCTGCATAAGTGCTCTGGGTTATTAACACATTTCCCTGACTGTATGCTTGATCCAGACTTATACCTTCTATTTTGTCTGTTCCAGAGTAGCTCATCACCCCGAAAACTGCTGCAAATATAAAGATCATTGATACAAGAAGAATTACCCTGAAATTCATGATTTACCCCCAGTTCAACATTTTTACATATTCTCCTTAGACGAAGGCGTTATTCAAGGATTTATAAAAATCCAATGAATTCATATCCTTCAATTATAATATTTAAAAAGTTTTAATAGGTTTTTGCCATGAGAGCGACGTGTTTTGCAGGTTTACCACAGTTCATGCACACCTTACCATCTTCAGATTCGCTTTGAATACCCAGCACGTCAACACCTGCTGTTTCCTCAAGGTCCTTACCACAGGATTCATCCCCACACCAGTCAAAGGAAATGATTCCACCAAGTTCATCCATGGTCTTTTTAACTTCTTCAATGCTTTCAACAGTTCTTATCTCATCTTCAAAGGATTTCCAGGCTTTTTTGTTCATGTCAATATTTATCTTTTCCATCAAAGAGGTTATATCCTCTATAAAAGTTTCTGGATTGAAGTCCATGAACTCCTTTTCACCGTTATCACGTCTAACAGTTACAACCTTCTTGTTTGCAATGTCCCTTGGACCAACCTCTAACCTGAGGGGCACCCCCCTCATCTCCCATTCGTAGTACTTCTTACCTGCCCTTATGTCCCTGTCATCGAAGTGAACCCTGAATCCTTCACCTTTGAGTTTTTCCTCAAGTTTTCTGCAGAAATCAAGAACTTCCTCTCCACCCTTCTTGAATATGATTGGCACTATGACCATCTGGTAGGGTGCAACCGCTGGTGAAAGGCACAATCCTGCCTCATCCCCATGTATACCTATGATAGATGCTATGACCCTGTCTGAAAGTCCGTAGCATGTCTGATAAGCGTATTCATGTTCCCCTTCAAGGGCCTCATAGGTTATGTTGAAGGTTTTTGCAAAGGTCTGGCCCAGGTTGTGCACAGTTGCAATCTGGAGGGTTTTACCATCTGGAAGCAGGGTGTCAAAGGCCATGGTGTAATCTGCACCAGGGAACTTGTCCCACTCTGGTCTTTTGCTTATGGTGTATGGAATTCCAAGTTCATGGAAGAAGGTTTCGTAGATCTCAATGGCCCTTTTAACCTGCATATCTGCCTCTTCCCGGGTTGCATGTACTGTGTGAGCTTCCGTGAATGTTGTGATCTCCCTGACCCTGATTAAAGGCCTGGTGTGTTTGGTTTCGTAACGGAAGGTGTTCACAACCTGATAAAACTTCATTGGAAGGTCTGTGTGTGAGCGCACCCACAATGAGAACATTGGGTACATTGCTGTTTCACTGGTGGGTCGGAGTGCAAATTTTTTGTTGAGTTCAGTGAGTCCACCATGTGTAACCCAGTAAACCTCACTTTCAAAACCTTTAACATGTATTGCTTCCTTTGCAAGTTCGTCTTCAGGTATTAAAAGTGGGAAGAGCACTTCCTCGTGATCCTCATCCAGTATCTCCTTAAGAATGTTGAGGGTGTGTTTTCTTATTTTAAAACCCTGGGGAAGCCATACATGCATTCCCTTTATTGGATATCTTGTATCAATTATCTCTGCTTCTTCGAGGATGTTGTGAAACCATTCGCTGAATTCTGTCATTTATTCACCATGTTCTTTATTGGGTTGCATCTTTTCATAGTTTTCATGAGGATTTAATCCACTTCTGGATTTATTCCACTCATCTGCAATCCGTTATAAATATGTAAATTAGAATTTAGATAAACCCTTTAAAACGTTGATTTTCAGAATTTTCATATGAAAATACTGTTTAGAACTATTTTTAGGATTTCTTTATATTTCATTCTTCATTTATTATACATTTGAATTTTTAGTATTTATCTTTTGAATGTTCTACACTTATAAACCTTGAAATTATTTTTAATGTAGTTATTATAGAAAGTATCTACAGAGATAACAAATAACTGATTTAACACGTAACTGAAAAAAATGAAATCCCTAAAAATGAACTTGAAAAAAACTTGAAATAAAATAAATCAAAAATTATTTTTATACTTGTGTTAAAAGATAACCTAAGGATAAAAGAAGTTTTAAAACTTATTTCTACTATTATTAAACTCTGAATAGAAATATACCAAGGACTAAACGGGATTTTTATAACGAAAAACAATGGGAGTTATGATTAAATTCATTGTTTTTCAAGAAAGGGATGATAAAATGGACTTTAGAAAGATTCAGCTTCCAAGGGAAATTCACACAGGTGCTGGAGTTATAACGGAAACAGGCGCTATATGCAAGGATCTGAAGGTTGAAGGAAAAGCACTGATTGTAACAGGACCCAGAACCATAAAAATTGCAGGGGAAAAGGCAATTGAAAGCCTTCAAAGTGAAGGTTATGATGTGGAATGTGTTACCATTGACAAAGCATCCAAGAACTCTGTTTTGGAGGTTCAGGATGCTTTGGATGATGTTTCAATAGTTCTGGGTGTTGGGGGAGGCAAGGTTATAGACACTGCAAAACTCGCATCCACAAGGGCAGAGATGCACTTCATAAGTGTGCCAACTGCAGCTTCTCACGATGGAATAGCATCACCACGGGCTTCAATAAAAAATGAGGGAGGAAGTGTGTCTCTTAAAGCAAAACCTCCAATAGGAGTCATTGCAGATACAAAGATAATAAGCCAGGCCCCTTTCAGGCTCCTTGCAGCAGGATGTGGGGACATAATATCAAACCACACCTCAATACTGGACTGGAAACTCGCACACAGACTTCTCAATGAATATTTCAGTGACTCTGCAGCAGCACTGTCCCTTATGACCTCAGAAATGACCATAAAATCTGCAGATGCCATTAAAGAAGGCCTTACAGAAAGTGCAGGCCTTGTTGTGAAGGCATTGATAAGCAGTGGTATTGCAATAAGCATAGCAGGTACAAGCAGACCTGCAAGTGGTTCGGAACATAAATTCAGCCATGCACTGGACATAGTTGCACCCAAACCTGCGCTCCACGGTGAGCAGTGCGGTGTTGGAACCATAATGATGATGTACCTCCACGGTGGTGACTGGAAATTCATAAGGGATACTCTAAAAACCATAAAAGCACCAACAACTGCAAAAGAACTTGGAATAGAACCAGAGTATATTATTGAAGCTCTTACAAAGGCACATACAATTCGAAAAGAGAGATACACAATTCTTGGTGATCGTGGCCTTACAAGGGAATCTGCAGAAGCACTTGCAACTACAACCGGGGTTATTTAATAAAATCTAATAAATCTACCCTATTTTTTTTAAAATGAAATAGGAATCACATTAATTTATAGGTATAGTAAATATTTTGGTTACTATTGAATCGAATGATCTTTTATTTTAAAAATTATTATTTCCAGTTTTAAACCCATTCCAATGGTATTTTATGCTTTTTGATATGGGGATTAATTAAAGCAGATTTATATAATCTTATGGATATAGTAACTTCAGTGTGATATAACTCACTTTAATACATCATAATATTCAACAAATTAATAGGAATAATTTTCCAGGAACGATGGTAACATGATAACACTCATTGGAAAAAATCTTGCAAATAAAGGACTCAAATTCATGCATTACGGAGCTTCTTCTCAATGTGAAAGGTGCAGATTCAAAGGCACATGTATAGACTCACTTGAAAGCGGGCGAATGTACATAATAAAGGATGTTAAGGATGCAGAACAACCCTGCTTTGTACATGAAGGCGGGAAAGTGAAGGTTGTGGATGTTGAAAGGGCCTACATAAAAACAGCAGTGGATTCCAAAAAAGCCTTTGAAGGATCTAAACTCGTTTTCAACCCTCCAGAATGTGATGAAGAATGTTCCATGAGGGACCTGTGCTTTCCAGAGGGGCTCTACAGGGAAGACAAATGCAAGATAGTCAAAAAAGTTGGCAAGATAAAGGATAAATGTGCAAAGGGCTACGATCTCACAACCGTACTCCTGAAGTACTGAAAATAGATGTTTAATTACGGATGTTTAAATTATTTAAAGAGTACTGCACGATCATAATAAAATAATGAACTGATATTCAACAAAATATAAAATAAGAAAATTAATTATAATTTAAAGAGGAATTATTCATGGAACTTAAAAAACAGGTTGGATACGAGGCTGCAAAGCTGGTTAAAGATGGGGACATAGTTGGACTTGGAACTGGATCCACAACCCTCCACTTCATTGAAAGGCTTGGAGAAAGGGTTAAAGAAGAAGAACTTGATATAATGGGGGTTCCAACATCCTACCAATCCTTTTTCCTTGCAAGGGACCTTGGAATCAAAATAACAACCCTTGAAGAAAACGACGTTGACTTAGCAGTGGACGGTGCAGATGAAGTTGATCCCGACCTCAACCTGATAAAGGGAGGCGGTGCAGCCCACACCCTTGAGAAGATAGTTGATTCTTCAGCAGCAAGGTTCGTTGTTGTGGTTGATGACTCCAAACTCGTTGACAAACTTGGAAAAATGCCAATACCCCTTGAAGTCATGCCTGCAGCTTACAGAGTTGTTTCAAACCGCCTGCGGGATATGGGAGGTGTACCCTCAATCAGAATGGCTGAGAGAAAGGACGGCCCTGTTATAACCGACAACAACAATTTCCTCCTTGAGGTGGCCTTCAAGGAAATACCCGACCCTAAATTCCTTGAAAAAGAACTTAACTCCATTCCAGGTGTTATTGAGAATGGAATCTTCTCAGGATACGTTGATGAGGTACTTGTAGGTACACAGGAAGGGGTTAAGGTTTTGAAGAAGGATTAAAACAAAAGATCGAACCTTTAATTTCTTTAATTTCAGATTATTTTTACACAAATTTTTCTTTTACAACTTCTTTTATGATAATTAATTTGAATAAACCAGTTTTATACAAATTAAGACGAATTAACTTTAAAAACAGTTTTTGAATGGATTTTCATTGAATTAATCATGTTGCGTAAAAATTATAAAGAACTGTACTTTTATTTACTTTATCTAAAAATTGAAATATTACTCAAGACATAATAATGAGTATGATCACCATCAAAAGGGTTTACTCGGATCCAGAAGATGCTGACGGTTTCAGAGTTTTAGTGGACAGAATATGGCCCAGAGGCATGTCAAAAGAGAATGCAAAGTTGGATTTATGGATGAAGGATGTAGCACCCAGTAATGAACTGAGAAAATGGTTTTCCCATGACCCTGATAAATGGGATGAGTTCAAGACAAGATATCTGAAGGAACTTGAGGATAAAAAAGAGCTCATTACTCATTTAAAGAGTCTAGAATATACTAACAAGACTCTAACTCTGATTTACTCTGCTCGGGATGAAAAACACAACAACGCAGTGGTTTTAAGGGAGTTACTTAATAAAACCCTGGGTGATTGAATTAAGTGTTTCCAGAATTCAGGGATAAAGATAAAACCTTAAATTTTGTTTCATTGTATCTTGGTCGTCATGCAGTTACAATGAAAAACCAGTAAGCCTAATTAGTGAGAGTTATGATTTTCTTTAAGGGTAGATTTAGGGAGTGAAATGATGAAAACCATTATCATCTATAAATCCTACCACCATATGAACACTGAGAAGGTGGCTAGGGCAATGGCAGAAACCATGAATGCAACACTTGTAAGAGTTGAAGATGTTAAACCCGGTGAGTTGGAAGGCTATGAACTTGTTGGTTTTGGTTCTGGTATCTACGGAGGCAAAACCCACAGGGACATCTTAAAACTTGTGGATGAAATAGATCCCATGGACAAAAAGGTGTTCATTTTTTCAACCTCAGGTATACACGGAGAAAACTATCATGACCTTCTCATAGAGAAGTTGAAGTTCAAGGGTGCTGAGATCATGGGAGAGTTCAACTGTCCTGGTGAAGTACGCCCACTTGGACTAAATCTGGACTTGAAAGGTCCATTAGGATGGTTTATGGGGAAAAATAAGGGACATCCCAATGAAATGGACCTGAACAATGCCAGAATCTTTGCAGAGAGTATTATTAAATCATGACTTTATGAATGAACGTTATAAAAAAAATGATCCATGGGGTCATGATTCTAATCAGAAAAAGAAACTTAATCCCATTGAACCGATTTTAAGGTTAAAGTTTTAAGGTTTAAAACATTTTAAAATGGATAATGGTAGGATGAATACCCTTTTAAACATCATAAAATTGGGACGTCCTCAATTTTTAGTTGGAGGATTTCTACTTTTTTGCAACGGAGTGTTATTATCCTTGTTATTCAACGCAGAGTTCCTTCTAAGTAAATTTATACTAGGATACCCCATTTTATTTCTGGCTCATCTGTCTGTTCACTACAGCAATGATTATTTTGATTTTGAGGCCGATGCATTCGGTGATCCAACTGCAATCTCAGGTGGTAGTGGAATTCTGGTTCTAAATCCTGAATTAAGAACCTTCTCAAAATGGTTTTCTCTTTTGCTTATGATGATGTCCCTGATCTTTGCTGCAGCCTTCACCATTGTCTTCTCGTACACAGTATGGTTCTTTTTATTTGTACTCTTTGGAAACCTTTTAGCATGGTTCTACTCTGCTCCTCCGGTTAAATTGGTTTACAGAAGATTGGGAGAAATTTCAACGGCATTGACAGGCTTCATACTGCCTGGAATGGGTTACTTCACATTCAAGGGCACACTTGATCTTCCATTTCTCATTTTTGCACTCCCATTGGTGTTTTTACAGCTATTCTTCATCAGCAGCGTTGAAATGCCTGATATGGAATCTGATAGATTAGGTGGAAAAAAAACGCTGGTGGTTTCAAGGGGCCGTGAATTTGGTTTCAAGTTGATTTTACTTTCAGCAATACTTGTTACCCTTTCATTTCTTCTTATTTCATTTACAGGTCTTTACCCTTCAACTATGGATTTTCGAGTGCTCACCCTTATTTCATTGATTCCAATGGCCTTGGGGGTGGTTGAAGTGGTGAAAAAACCACTGGATATGAAATCTGCAACGAAATTTTCCAGTTTAAATGTTGCCTCCCTGTTTTTGGTGGCTATTTTAATGGATATATACTTCTACCTCCTCATTTAGATCCATTTTTTCTGAACTGTTTAGAGTAATACTTCATTTGAAATATGAATTTCAATTTTTTCATTTAAAACATTATTTTTGTCCAATTTTTCACCTTTTTTTATAAAAAATTTTATAATTACATTTTTTATCTGTAGGTACAAAAAAATAGGCAGCAGAATAAAATAATATGGTCCATAATTACGGGTTAATAATTAATATTATATACTATGAGTGTTCTTAAATTATTATTAAAACTAAAGAGGAGGGATAATCAATCAAAGGAAGATCGTGTTTTATAATTGTAATGTTAATTAGTATGGTACTTCTTTTAAGCGTCAGCAGTGCATCTGCAACCAATGTTACAAGCAGTGTTGGTGTTGCTCAGAACATTGGCAGTACGACTAGCGGTTACGTTGAGAAAACATATTATGGTAATCAGAGTTCCAAACAGACTGTTGTAATTATAGTGGGTGTGCATCCACAGGAAAACGGAATGCACAAAGCTGTTTCAAAGGCACTTGCAGATAAATCAGCCAACCTCAATAAGAGATACGTTCTCTACAAGGTCACTGTAACCAAAGATACCAGTGATTATAAAAAGAGCAGGATGAATGGCCAGCTACTGGCTCAGAAGTTCATTGTTCCAGATGTATCAAGTGAAAATCTAATGCTCGTTGTGGATATCCATGAAAATCATTATAAATCCAGTGGATATGCTTACTGCAGGTTTCTGTACTTGATATCCTCTGATGCTAAAACCAAAACCTACGCCAATGAGATAATCAGTACCATGCCATTTTTAAGAACTTACACTCCACCAAACCACACAAGTCCACAGTACGTCACAGAACCCATTGCAAACAAGGGCATATCAACCATGATCTACGAAACATACAACAGTGACACAGCAGCCAAAAAAGCATCAGATGCAAATGCTTTCATCAACGCCTTAGACAATCAGGTTGGAAACAGTATAACCGCAAGTCCTGCCGGTGGAAAGTACTACGCTCCACAGAATGTGAGTTTATCTTCAAATGCCTATTCAAAGATCTACTACACACTTGATGGAACGAATCCAACAACCAGCAGCACACTTTACACAGAACCAATCAGTATAAACAGTTCAAAAACCCTGAAGTACATTGGAGTTACTGAATCTGGAAGGGTGTCACAGGTATCAACATCCACATACCAGATATATGTTTTAACCCAATACCAGTACACAGCACATGTTCTTGTTAAGACAGTTAGCTACGTTGGATGGAAGAAGGTGGCCTACAAGAAAAAGGTTAAGGTAAGGTACAAAGTCGGTAAAAAATGGAAGTACAAGTACAAATACGTAACCAAGTACAAGTGGAAAAAGGGAAAGATCTCCTATGGAGTCTACCAGAACCAGGAAAAAACCGGCACACACTGGGTATTAACCTGAACCTCAAAGGTAAATCCATTTCCTATTTTTTACATTTTTTTAATTTGAATAGATAGGTGGAATTTTCATTAGTTTTTAAGGTTTAAAGTATCTTTTTTTAAGTTATGAGTAATTTACAAAAAAGCAATTAAATGAATTACAATCCACTAATTAACCTTAATTTCATTTAAATATTAAATTAAATATTTTAAGATGGGTAGAATCCATCTTCCTTTTTTTTATACCTAAGCCAGGCTGCTAACATGTGATCATCCACCATGTAGATCTTATGTGAATGTGACAGTATACCTTTATTTTTAAGTTTTCTTAGATTGTTTGTGAGTGTTCTATCTGAAAAATCAACGTTCTTCAATAATTCACTCCATTTAAGAGGTCCATTATCAATAATAGTGTTTATTATACATTTTTCATGTTTAGAAAGTGATGCCCACATGGTTATCCATTTGACTGCAACTTGTTCAAGCTTTTGATAAAATTCTTTGATAACTTCATTTTCGTCGTAGGTTACATCTGCTGACATGATGTTGCAGAAACTGTTGATATAAGCAGGATATCCTCTTGTACACTTATAAAACCTTTCTAAACCACTATTTGTAAATTTAATTTCAGGTACTTTCTCTTTCAGATAACCTTCAGTTTCTTTTCGTGTAAATGGATCAACATTGAACTGTATCATTCTATTTCCAAATGCTCCATTTATCCCATTAATCTTTTCCACGACTTCACTGGTTGTAGATGTGGATCTCGTGAAGATATAACTCACATTGTCCTGTTTTTGTGTAAAACTTCTAAATAGCCAGAAAAATGGTTCAGGGGATTCTAATTCACCTATAAACTGAAATTCATCGACCACTATAACGAAACCTTTAACTTCACCTTCTGAAGAATCTACTATCTTTTGAGGGTATTCCATTACAAATTTGCTCAGTTTTTCATAATTATCACTGATATCTGGAATTGAAATTCCAAGAATACTTCCTGCCTCTCTAAAATCGTAGTCACTATTCATTATATTCCATAGAAGTTTTTTAACACTTTTATATGTCCTTTGTAATTTATTTTCATCTTTAATTGCATTGTTCATTTCTTCAAGAAGCGTACGCATTATCAGTTCTTCTGTTAAATTACCCTTTTGAATTCCATATAACGTGGATATATCTAAATAAGCGGTTAAAATATTGTCTGGAAGTTCTTGGATTAATTTTTTTAAAAGAAACGACTTACCCACACCTCTGTATCCTGTAACTAATATTTGATTAGCTACATCATGATTTAAGGTGTCTATTAATGAATTTAGACTGATTAATTCTTTTTTACGGTTATAGAAGTATTGATCTATATCTGAGGGAACTCCTAAGGGCAGACTTGGCATGACATTCACCTTATTTATTTACTGTACTTTATTCTGTTCCTGCATAGTATATAACCTTACTTATTTACGGTACAATACTTTTGTAAGGTTCATTATTCTAACTGAATATATTACTGTACAGTATATTATTACTGTTATTAGTTGGACCTTAAAAAAGTACTTTGATTGAATTTTTTTGAATTCAATCATTCAGAAGGGATGCTATAACAAATGCCACAGCCAGAACAATAACGATTGTGGCACCTGAAGCCAGGTTGAAAACGTAGGATAACCAGAGACCTGCTACAGTCAGTAACATGCCTGTTGCCACTGATAGGGTCATTAACTTGTTTAGGTTAGTGGTGAACTGCTTGCTTATGGCTGCAGGAAGTGTTAAAAGGGCTATCACAAGGATCACACCAACAACCTTAATGAGAACAACCACACTCAAGGCCACGAGGCATAGAAGCAGAAGGTTAACACCCCTTGAATGCATTCCAACAACCCCTGCAAATTCCTCATCGAAGGACACTGCAAGAAGCTCCCTTCGGAAAAGAAAAACCGTAGTGATTATGATGATGTCCAGAATGAACATTATAATGAGATCGGAAGTTGGAACTGTGAGTATGCTTCCAAAGAGGTAGCTGAAAAGATCAGGAGCATATCCTGGTGTTAAGTTAATGAATATAATACCGATGGCCATTCCCAGGCTCCAGAATATTCCAATGGCAGTGTCCTCACTCACGTTCACCTTCTCACTCAACATCCCCATGCCCATGGCAGAAAGCATGCTGAAGGGTATCGCTGCAAGCACTGGATTAACACCAAGGAAGTATCCAAGACCTATTCCTCCAAAGGCTGCATGGGATATTCCCCCGCTTATGAAAACTATACGTTTTATCACGATGTAGCTACCCACGATTCCACAGGCAACACTCACAAGCAACGCTGCAATAACTGCATTCTGCATGAAAGTGTATGAGAGAAATTCCAGCATCTACAACTCCTCCTGATCTTCATGGGGGTGTTTTTCAAGCACCCTGTGGGGAATTCCATGGGATATCAATTCCAGGGGACATTTGTAGATCTCTTCAAGTCCCTCTGCTGATTCCTCCACTGGACCGTGGTAGAAGAGTTTCTTGTTTAAACAGGCTATCTTGTTAACCTGAGTTGAAACTGCACCAACATCGTGGCTTACAAGTATTATAGTCATCCTTTCCTTGAGCCTTGAAAGGAGTTTGTAGAATGAGTGCTGCATCTCAGGGTCTATACTTGCCATTGGCTCATCCAGAAGGAGTATGCGGGGATTCCTAACAAGGGCCCTTGCTATGAAAACCCTCTGCATCTGCCCACCCGAAAGCCTGCTTATCTGTCTGTCCCTGTACTTCAACATATCAACCTCTTCAAGGACATCTTCAACGGCTTTTTTATCTTCAGCTGTGTAACCCTTAAAAAGGCCTCTGTAACGGCCTGTGAGTACGGTTTCAAAGACATTTATAGGAAAGTCATGGTCAAAAAGAACCTGCTGGGGAAGGTAGCCCATGTAACTTCGTGCCTTTTCAGGGGGCTTTCCAAATATTTCAACCTTTCCAGAATCAGGCTTCAGAATACCCAGAATTAACTTGAGAAGTGTACTTTTTCCACCACCATTTGGACCTATAATTGCCACATAATCCCTGTCCTCAATTGATAGGTTTATATCTTCAAGCACAGCCCTTCCATTAACACTGTAACCTAGATTTTGGACTTCAAGAATCTTTTCTGCCATTTTCATCCCTTGAATGATTAATTTTGCCCTTCGTTTTTTTATTATTTTATGAATAAAATTATGTTTTTAAAACAATTTTTTGCGATGATTTACACTCATCCCGCTCATTATTTCACTATTTTAACAATATCATCCTTTCTTATCTTCTTTCAGAGTTTCTGCGAATATATTGGAAACCCTGTACATGTTCTCAAGGTAATTTTCAGGTATGGTATCAACGGACACAACCTGACCTCCTATCTGGCTTGCTATGACACTTGCACTTGCATTGCTGAACTGGGGGGATACGAAGATAACCTTAACATCGTCCTGCTTTGCAAGGGCCACAAGTTGAGCTATGTTCTGTGATGTGGGTTCCTTTCCCTCTTTTTCTACAGATATTTGATTTAAACCATAATCTCGGCAGAAATATCCCCATGAGGGATGATAAACCATTATATTCATGCCCCTATCATCTGCAAGGGTTTCTGTGATATTTTCATCGAGTAAGTCCAGTTCCTTCAGATAGGCATCCCTGTTTTTGGTGTAGTAGTCCTTGTTTTTGGGATCAACTTCCAAAAGTCCCTCATAGATATTCTGGACCATTATTTTGGCATTTCTGGGTGAATTCCAAACATGGGGATCGTTGTTGCCCTCATCAGGGTCTGTGCTCTTCATCAGTTCTATGTCCTTTGAGCAGTTCACAACGAGCATGTTACTGTTCAGGCCTTTTATTTTGTCCATCCAACCGATTTCAAATTCAATTCCAGAACCAACCTCTGCGTACATATCAGCCTGGCCTGCTTTCTGGAGTTGGCGGGGTGTTGGTTCGTAGGTATGTGGATCTGCACCTGGAGGAACCATCACCACAACATCGACTTTGTCTCCACCCACCTTTTTAACGAAATCCGCTTCTGTGGGTATTGTTACAGCCACGATTGTCTTGTTGTCCTCAACTTTCTGGGCATTCTCTGCATCTTCATAGGTAACGGTTCCAATGAAGAATAAAATAACTGCCACAAGGATGAAAATTCCAATTATCCTCTTTTTTTTCAAAGACATTCACCAGAAGTTCTTGATTATCATTTAAAATGAAATTAAAAGATTTTTTCTTCTTAAAGCCTATTTATGCAACTATTTTTATTCTTATTAATATTTAAAACTTTTTATAATAAAAAATATCAAATTATTTATAAAAGGTTAATAAAAATTATTTCTAGACAATACAGATAATACCTAAATAAGATAATTTTTGAAAAATGGAAGTGTAACATGACAATAGTGAGCATATCCCTCAACGAAAAACTCCTCCATGAAATAGACCACCTAAAGGATGAGATGGGATTTTCAGGAAGATCGGAAGTTATAAGGGCAAGTGCCAGAATGCTGATAGCAGACAACAAGGAAAAAGATGAACTCAATGGAGAAATAAATTCTGTTCTGATTTTGATCCACCATAAAAAAGTAGAAGATAAGGTCACTGAGATAAAACATGACTTCGAGGATGTCATCAGCACCCAGATCCACAGTCACCTGAGGGAAGAAAAATGCCTTGAAATATTTATTTTAGATGGAAACGCCCAGAGAATGAACCAATTCTACAAGATGTTTCAAACATCACCTAAAATGGAATATGTGAAACTTATAGTGGTTTAAAATCTACACCTTGGTTGATCCATCAGATACTGAATCATCCATCAATTATTGGTACTCAACCTCAATCAACTTATTAGGTACTCAATCCATCAATTTAATTACTCAGTCATCCATCAACTTCAAAACATCCTCTAAACTGTGGGTAGGTGTTTGACAGCTGTTATCTGAACACATGTAGACTGTTGCTTTATTATCAATCATCCCTTTAATTTCAACTGATTTTGAAACATCTTTTATTCCTGAAAGTTCTTTTAAATTGTTTTCAACTTCTGATTTGAGTTTTGGGTTCAATATAATAACCCTGTTTGGAATGAAGGGTTTTTTGAGGCCATTTACCATCTTAACGGTATCTTCACATGATGGATCTCCAGCTAAAACCACACTGTAAGATGGTCCCACCCTGAAATCCAAGGCTTCCATGAATTTTGTGTGGGCTGGTGGCGCCTTTTTAACAGCTGTTGAGAAGCTCTCTTCAAGTTCATGAGCTTTCACCTCAAATTCCTGATTTTCAGTTATCCTGGCAAGTTTAAGTAGATTTAAAAACTGAACAGAATTTCCTGATGGTATCGCACCATCGTAGATCTTCTTTTCCCTCAGGAGCACTTGCTCTGAATCAGAGGCTGTGAAGTAAAAACCACCATTTAAATCATCCCAGAAATAATTCAACAGTGTTTTGGTTAGTTTAACCGCTTTTTCCAGGTACCTTGGTTTGAAGGTGGCCTCGTAGAGTTCCAGAAGTCCCCAGACAACGAACGCATAATCATCAAGTGTTCCTGGAATACCTGCCTCACCATCCCTGTAACGATGGAACAGTCTATCCTGCTCGCACATTTCATCTAAAATAAAATTCATGGCAGATTCTGCAGCCTCTGAATAAATATTTCCTTTAAAATCCTCACCAAAAACCTGTGAAGCTTTGGAGAGTGCTGCAACCATCAAACCGTTCCAATCTGCAAGTACCTTATCATCCTTGTGTGGATGCGCACGTTTTCTACGTGCTTCAAAGAGTTTTAACCGTGAAATTTCTATTTTTCGCTTCAGTTCATCCACAGTAAGATGGTAACGTTCTGCAGTGTTATCCAATGGTTCCTTTATGTGAAATATGTTGGCACCAACATGTTCCCCTGTGAGTTCACTGCCAAAATTTCCAGTTTCTCTTATGTTGAATACATTGGAGATGAGCTCACCATCATCTGGACCTAAAACATCCATTATCTCAGGTCTCTTCCATAGATAAAATTTACCCTCAACCCCTTCAGTGTCTGCATCCTCTGCAGAATAAAATCCACCTTCAGAAGATTTCATATCTCTCAAAACGTATTCAAATATCTCTTCTGCAATTTTTTTATACCTTTGATCTTCAGTTGCCTGAAATGCCTCAATGTACACCATTGAGATGAGTGCCTGGTCGTAGAGCATCTTCTCGAAGTGTGGAACAAGCCATTGAGGGTCCACTGAGTAACGGTGGAATCCAAAGCCAATGTGATCATATATACCACCTTCAGCCATGGCATCCAGGGTTTTCAGTACCATTTGGAGTGCGTTTTTGCTTCCTGTACGTTTCCAGTATCTCAAAAGGAAGGTTAGATTATGGGGTGTTGGAAACTTTTGGAAATCCCCAAAACCACCATTTTCATCATCAAATACCCTTGATAGGGAGTAATAAGTTTTGTTGATGGTTCCAGGATCCAGTTCATTTCCTGTGGTCTGGGAGGACACATCCTCAAGCACCTCAAGCACTTGATGTCCAGAATTTAAAAGTTCGTCCCTCTCATTCCTCCAGAGATCCCTGACGTTCAGCACCACATCCCTGAGCCCAACACTCCCGTACCCTGTTTCTTTTGGGAGGTAGGTGCCTGCAAAGAATGGTTCTTTATTGGGGGTCATGATTATGGTGAGGGGCCAGCCTCCAGTTCCTGTCATGAGCTGGCAGATGGTCATGTAAACACTGTCGATGTCAGGCCTTTCCTCCCGATCCACCTTCACAGCCACGAAGGTGTTGTTGATGAGATCCCCTATTTCAGGGTCTTCAAAGGATTCATGGGCCATGACATGGCACCAGTGACAGGTTGAGTAACCTATTGATAAAAAGATGGGTTTGTCTTCTTCTTTGGCCTTTTTGAATGCTTCTTCCCCCCAGGGATACCAGTCAACTGGGTTCTGGGCGTGCTGGATGAGGTATGGACTTTTCTCATTCTTAAGGTGGTTGTAGGTTTTTTCAGGATTTTCATCAGCTTTTTTATTCATTCTCAAATCCCCGCAGGTTTTTTTGAACTTTAAAAAACTTAAAAAAAGTGGAATGATTAAATCATGAAATTGTTACATGGACTTTTTTCAAAATTTTATACTGAACTTTTCATTTTTATGTTTTTTTGAGAATTTAATGTTATCCATGATGTTCTAAATTACCTTGGGACTGGAACTTATTCAAGTTCCTCAAGATTCCTGCCACGAGTCTCTGGAAACATCCATATCCATAAACCTGTTGCAACTGCAAATACCGCTGCCAGGAATATTCCAAGGCTCAGATCGTACTTGGTTGCAATGGCTGCAATGATTATGGGGGTTATAAATTGTGCACCCCTTCCAAGGTTGAAGGCTGAACCAGAAGCTGTATTTCTGATTGCTGTTGGGAAGAGTTCAGAAAACAGGGGTCCATAACCTCCAAAGAAACCTGTTCCAAAGCCCACAAGAAACATGAAGGTTAATATAACTGGTGGGTAAGCCACAACGAGGTTCCAGAGCAGTGTTATCATCACAAGTCCAAGTGCCATTATGAAACAGTAAATAGAATAGGCAGGTCTTCTACCAATTTTATCTGCAACGAATCCAAAGGACAGATAACCTAAAAAGCCCCCTATCTGGGTTACTATTATCCAGAGTGCAGATTTTGTCATGGAAAAATGCCTCTGGGAGTACAGGTAATCTGGCATCCACGAGTAGGTGAACCAGTAGGCTGAAAGGCCCAGAACAGCCAGTAAAAGTGCAAGTATGAATTCCTTTCGGTATTCACGTGAAAACAGCATTGAAAACCTGTTTAACTCTCTTTTTTCAGGAATTTTATCCTTTAAACCTTTTTTTGCAATTTTTAGTATGTTTTTGGTGCGTTCTTCCTTTTCTTTAAGCCAGAGGTCTGATTCTGGAAGCCCACGTCTTATGTAGATAACAATGAATGCAGGGATCACCGAAAGGAAGAAACAGCCTCTCCAACCCAGGGTTGGTTCAAGGAGTCCCCCAACGACGGATGCAAGTGCAATTCCAAGGGGTGCTCCCGTCTGCATGATGGACCCATATCTACCCCTCAAATGAGGTGGAAATGTTTCACCTATGTAGGTTTGACCTGTGGCCCATTCACCACCAACACCTAATCCCGTGATAATTCTGAAGAGAATGAGGGACTCCAGACTGGTTGAAAACCCACAGAGAAAGGTTCCAATACTGTAAACAACAATTGTAAGTTGTAAAACTGCTCTTCTACCGTACCTGTCCGCTAAAAACCCGAAGATAACTCCACCAATGGCTGTGGCTGCCAGTGAAATTCCAAGGGCGTAGGATAGCATGAGCTTTGAGAGGTGAAGCTCTACTCCAATGGGGATTATTAAAAATGTGAACAGTATAAGATCGTAGAAATCAAAAATCCAACCGGCCCAGCTCAATCCAAGGATCTTGTAGTGGGTTTTTATGGGTTTTTTGTACTGGTTAAGCATCAGATCTGTCATTTAACCTCCTAAAACTTGAGATGCACCACATTTAATGTAAGTTTAATTTCTCGACGATAAAAAAAGTTAAATCAAGGGGATTATTTCCTTTGTCTGTCGCAGAGGAGAATGTTTCCGGTTCCAACGTTTTCAGATTCAACTTCCCTTATTATGGTGACAATTGATTCCACAGGCAGTCCCATAATTTCACTTGCCTTCTCTGAAAATGATTTAACTAGTTCTGATTTTTGTTCCTTTGTGAGTTTTGGTCCGTCGATGGTTATAACAGGCATGTTTACACCTCTTCTATTTTACTTTTATAGGAATTTCCTTCTTTTTTTAGAAGTACTCATTTTAAATCTATAATACTCTGATTAATAACCTTAACACTTCAAGTGGAATTCATTAACTTTAAATTGGAATTTGCACTAATAAATTATGATGAACTTTAAAAATAGGAGGAACTGGCTTCTTGTAGCCGTAGCAGTGGTTGTGATTTCGTTACCTGTATTCTTTCATCTAACGGATTTTAGCCTACAAGAAAAGGATAACTCCATTGATATCATTCTGGATGAAAATAATGCAAAGATAAACCATTTCATGGATGATCAGAACACCTACCTTGAAAACTACTTCAACTCAGTTTACACATCCCAAAAATCAGAGATTGATAAGAAGTACAGTTCTGGAAGTATCTCCAGTGAAGAGAGGGATAAGGAACTTGCATCCATTCAGGACAATCTTAACGTAACACTCAAAGCCTTGAACGGCATTACAAACTTCAGGAAGGATATCTTTTCAACTAACGATACAGATGGATCCGTTTTAACACATCTGAACTCCCTGAAAAATATAAATTCTGATTTAAAAACAGAATTCAAGGCAACGCTTAATGGGTCGTGATTGGGGATTAAAAGTCAAATAAAATATTAAAAACACTTTTATACCACCTTTTTGTTTGATTATCAGATTCTTCCAAGTAAACTGCCCCTAGAATTATTTTACCCACTAAGTTGTTCATTTATTTGAATCAACTGTAACTTATTTCCCAATTGAAATAATACTTAAATTGTCTTTAACAATATTCTAAGCTATTTTTGTTATTGATTCTTTGATCAGGCCGAAAGCCAAGTTTTATAATTTAATTAAACATTTTTTTTATCGTCAAAAGTAATTACACTTTCTTTAATATGGGTGTTCATTTTCATTGACATGTATTTCTTAATTAAAATTATTATAGATCATATTATTAATTGAACCGTAATAATTATGTTAATTGTTCAGCAATTTTATTTCTAATTATTATTTTGTGTTTATGAGCATTAAAATTGCTAATTATTGTTAATTCATTGTTATTTGATCAGTAACTCTTTTTAAAAAAATTTTTTATAAAGATATTTATATTTAAACCCTATTATAGAAAATTAAAAGTTAATAGGTTATACTGAGGTTGGTGATAAACTGATAAAAAAAGGGACAATAATGGTTATAGTATTAATTTTTGTTTTGAGTACAGTTGCCACGGCAACTGTTATAACTGCTACTAATCAAACAGACTCAAATAGTACAAATCAAGCATTAACTGATACAAATCAAGTTAATTCTACTAATCAAACTATGGATAATCAAACAAGGGATGCATTGGTAGAAAATTTAACTCAAAAAATTAATGAATTAGATACCATGACTAATGGGTCTAATAGTAGTGTAATAGCTGAATATTCTGGTCAGAAACTTCAAGAATTGAAATCTGAGGTTAATAACTCATCAATTACTTCTAAAACTAAAAAGAAACTTCTTCTAAATATAAATACTGCACTACAAGCCAATGGTGTAGCTGTAACTTCCATAGTTAATGGAAATTATGATCAAGCACAAAGCGAATTAGACTATGAATACAGTTTACTGGATGAAATTAACACACAAATAGCAAGTGCAAATGGAACAACAATAAATACTACAGAAGCTGACAATTTAACCCAATCAATCAATGAAATCAAAGCAGGCCATGAAAACGGAGCAGAATGGATCCTAAACAATGACCCCGACATCCAATTCAACTTAACAACACAATATTACACAAATATAGAAGATAAGATAAATGAAATAAGGAGTATCGTAAGTGAATTACAGGCTGGTGGAGTACCTGTAACAATAGAGACGAAAGATACAGTATTCACGACTTTAAGAGTTATGTTGACAGGATCAAATGATCATGATTACGCTATTGAAACTGGAGGTGAAATTATTGACCTCCCATCCAAAGCAATGGCAGCTTTAGATGGCGAAGGACAAATAGACATAATAGAAAAAAGAACTGGGGGGACAATTTGCGATCAATGTAGAGGGAAAATAATCGCATTTAATCTAGTTTCTGATGCTATAATTGGAGCAGCCACTGGAGGTTTAGGAGATGAGGCACAAATAGTTATAAAATTTGCATCAGTGGGCCTGAGTATTGCGAATGCTGCAAGTGAAATCACTGATGAACAGTACATAAGAACCTACAATTATATTTTTAATAAGTGGGCTAATGGTTGCAGTTGTGAACCAGATTGTGGCTGTATCTTCCGTTATACTAACTTAATTAATCTTGAAAGTAAAATTAAGTTGCTTAATAATGTGTATATCCATCATGCAGTTCCTATTGAGGTTACTGTAACGGATAGTAAATATAATGGCACAGGTCCTTGATGTGGGATTATATGTTGCTAAAATGGATGGTAACGTAACAGGTAATAATTTGAATTATACTTTGATTAGCAGTCAGAGAGTAAATGGATTAAACGGCAGGAGTAGTACTACCCTGTCGTTTAATTGGACTCCTACTGAATATGGTAATTATACTGTGAGAGCACTTGCTGACACCAATCATGAAGTAAATGAAGTTGATGAGGGAGATAATAACGCAGATGACCTAGAGGAAGTTAAACCAAAAATTATGCATATGGAATTGTTACGTACAGAAGCTCTTAATTCCTCGGCAGATCCTTCAGGACAAATTCCTCGCTCAATTACTTATTACTTCAAAGCAGATTATCCTATATTAATTGAAACAGGTGTAGGTATCAGAACTCCCACATTCCTTTATGCAACAACAGATCCTGTATATAGTCCTAATGGAACTGTGGTATTTTATCCATACGGTGCAATATGGCAATATTATGGAGATTCCTCAGATGGACCGTGGCATGCATTATTTAGTAATCCATATGTAACCTGTTCTGCAAATACTACAAATTACAATGTAACCTGTTGGGGTAGTGGAAGTGGATACCATCAATACTTTGCAATACATATGATGACCCACGGAAGTGATTATTTTGGTGATGGACTTTTAAAAACCAAATTAGCCTATTTCGGAGCCATAGAAAATAACTTTTAACGATTGAAATACTAAAAAATTTCAATCATACCTTTTTTAAAGAAATCTATAAAAGAAAAAAAGATAAGGAGAAATATGGATTATGAAGCGTTGTACTAATTGTTGGACTGATAATCCTGATGATGCTGAGCGTTGTAAGAAGTGTGGAAGGGTTTTCGATGAATCCTGGTGGCATAATAAGAATTACAGATTGTACTGGAAGGCTATTGGTATTGGGCTTGTAGTTGGTAGTATTATGGCTATTGTTGGTTATTTCCTGTTTGGAGCATCTAATACTTTCTTTTTTGGTTTGATTCCGATTCCTTTTGTTACTGGTTGTATTGCAACAGTGTTATCCTATAGGATGGAACCAGATACTACTAATTCATTTATTAATGCTCTTGCTGCAGGTTTAATAATAGGATGTGCAGTTGTTATGGGCATATTTGGGTTTGCCTTCTTTTCAGGTGATACCGCACCTGTAATGATGGTTATATTAATCCCAGGACTTACTATTTGGGCATTATTTGGTGGAGCACTGGGTACTGTAATAAATGCTGCAATAGAAAGTGGAAAAAAAGCCACAATAACAATCACAGTCCTCTTAATAGCTTCAATAGCACTCATAGTATACGGAGCATACCAGTTTAATGTAAATGCAAATTATAGCAATGGAGCTTATATGTCTGCGTATGATTTGGATTTTGTGGATATTATTCAACCGGAGGCTGATGCTTATCTGAATGCACCTTACAGTACTTCAGAGGAGAGATTATCCAATTTAAAGAATGCTAAGGTAAAGTATGAACGTATGTTGAATATAACCGTGGGTACTAAGCCGCAAGTTGATGAGATGATTGGTAACTCCACTTCAAGCATAAAAAAAGAATATGCACTAGCCATGGGACAATACCTCCAATTAAAACATGACTACTGTTTGGAAATGTACACAGGAATACAACTTGAAATAAACGGGAACACCGCAGAGGCGCAGAAACATTACCAGAATGCTAAAGCTTTGATTCCAAAAATACAAAGCCAGAATGACCAAATCACAGCAATAATCAACAAAGACCAATCATTCAAAAATTATATTACAGAAAAAAGGGATGATGCAAAAAAGTATTCAGGAAGACACAGCTCAGAAAACATGACATTCACCCCTTCATAAAAATTTATCTCTTTTATTTTTTTTTAGAATAATGGGGGTGGTTTTTGTGTAGGGGGTTATTTTTTTTGGCTTTGATTTTTTATTAAGTTGTTACTTCAAGATGTGTGAGGTGAATAATAGAATGTCTAAAAGGATAGTGTTGTTGTTTTTATTTGTTTGTTTTGTCCTGAGCATTTCTGGATCAGCTTCTGCAGCGAATTGGACTGTGGGTCCTAATTCTACTTATAATTACCAGTCCATCCAGTCCGCTTTGGACAATAATGGAACAAACAATAATGATACAATAACAGTTTATAGTAATGGAACAAATTCTTACAATGAAAATCTAAACATTAAAAAACGGATTAACCTAGTTGCCAATGGATCAGTCACTGTTAAAGCTTCCAATTCTAATTTACCAGTGATAACAATTTGGAATCATGGAATTAACTCCATTATAACTGGATTTAACCTTGTTGGTGGTACTAGTGGTATTGTGACATATGCTGATAACTGTCAGATAATTGGGAACAATATAACCATAGGAACTCCAGGAAGCAGTTACTCTAATGGAGTTGACAGTGGATCAACCTTGGATGGTGGAATAGCAGTTGAAGGCAACAATGTCACGATACAAGGAAATACAATACAGGGAAACCATGACAATGTAAAAGGAATCATGATAATATCATCCAACTCCAATATCCTCAACAACAATATAAAAGACAGTGCGTTTGGTATCCTATTTGGAGGAGCAGAATACTGCAACGTAACAGGAAATACACTCACTAGATGTTACTACGGTATTGATGTAGAATGTAATGATTACTACTATGCATCTGATAACTGCCAAATAACAAACAACACCATAAATAACAGTACAAGATACTGTATACGAATTAGTGGTGCAGAAGGAGATGAAAACTCAATTTACAACTTCCAAATAACTGGAAACAACCTAACAAACAGTGGAAACACAGAAGAAAATGGTGGCGGCATATACGTAAACCAAAACACTTCCAACATCAACATATCCCAAAACACCATCACGTCCAACAGAGATGGAATTGACCTAAGTGATAGTTTAGATGGAACAATTACTTCCTCTTCACAAACAAGCACAAATATAAACAACAACACCATCACAGGGAACAATTTTGATGGAATATATGTAGGTTGGGGCAATATTAATCTCGTAAATAATACCATCACATCCAATGGAAGGGATGGAATCAGTTTCGCAGCAAATACAAGTGGATACTTAAATTTCAACGTAATAGCTCAAAATCTTAGGTATGGGCTTTACGTGGCTAATGGAACATCCTTAATTAATGCTACAAATAACTGGTGGGGAACCAACACACCAAGTTATATATCAAACAGCACCACCGCCCCAAATGGAACAACCATATACGACAACAATATTAGTCAACAAGTAAACTACGGTCCATGGTTAATCTTATCTGTAAATACCACAAACAACACAGTTAAAGGAGGAAATACTACAACAGTCACTGCTGACTTGACAAAAAACTCAGATAACCAGGATACTTCAGGTCAGGGAAACATACCTGATGGTACACCAATAAACTTCAATTACCTCCTTGGAACGGTTAACACAACTAATACAACATTCAACAAAGGCAAAGCAAGCATCATTATCACTGCAGGAAATACTAGCGGTACAGCAAATGCAACAGCAACAGTAAACGGATGTACAACAAGTGTTCCAATTGCAGTTGATGCAACAGCACCATCTGTAAGCTCGAACATAGGAACAGGAACATACAATGGTGCACAGACAATAATTTTAACGCCTAACGAACCTGCAACAATATATTACACCACCGATGGCACGGATCCAACAACAAGCACCACAAGAATTGTTTACACAAACCCAATAACCATAAACAACACAACAACACTAAAGTTTGTAGCAATAGATGCTGCAGGTAATATATCACCAGTCTACACACAGACATATACAATAGCAGGATTCAGTTTAAATCAAATCACAGAAGCAGCAAGTTGGGTTAAAAGTTATATTGAAACTAATAAAGCATTACCATCTACGGTTCAAGTTGGTGGAACAAATTTAAATATGGCACAGTTTTTATATTTGGTTTCAATGGCAACTACTCAACTCAGATATGGTGGCAGTGCATATTTAACTGTTGGAAACTTTTCGTTACCATCAAGCAGTACCGAACAACTTTCTACACAAGCCATAAGTATAGAGACATATGTTGATCTCGCTCAGAAAATAGTGGATTATATGAGTAGTAACGGTGCTGCACCACAAAACATGGCTTTAAATGGTCAAACTATTGGATATAACTCAGAAATTTACCTGTACAGTAGAATTCTTACATACTACGGAACCAACAACGATTTACCTCAGTCAATTGTTGTAAAAACATGGTCAACCAGTAATATACCAATAACTGATATAAGTTTCACCACAGATCAAATATCCACAGCTGCAGTATGGGTTAAAAATTACATTGAAACCAATAAGGCACTTCCAAGTACAGTACAGATCGGTGAAACAACCATAACTATAGCACAGTTCTTGTATCTCGAAGCAAAGGCTGTTGATGAACTGGGTGGGGGAAGTGATACACCCATAATAAGTGGAAATTATGGTACAGCTCCTAGTGAAAGTGAAAGTGTAACAAGCGGAAGTTTAGAATGGAGTTCATACCAAAATTTAGCTGCCACTGTAACGACCTTCATACAAAATAATGGAAGAGCCCCCAATTATGGTACAACAAGTTTAGGGAACATCGGTTACAAATCATTAGTTTACTTATTCAGTAGGGTACTGAATTATCATAATACATACTTTAATGGTTTGCCTGGTGGATTACCTTACTATATCAATGTAAAAGCTTGGTCTGCATCAAATATCCCAATAGTTGACACATTCTTCACTGTGGATCAGATCACTAATGCAGCTTCAAGGGTTAAAAGTTATATTGAGACTAATAAAGCACTGCCTAGTACAGTTGCTGTAGGAACCTCAACTTTAAGTACAACTCAGTTCCTATTTTTAGCCTCACGATGTGTATGGCAACTTAACGCCAGTATAACTGCACCTATAAGTGTTGGAAGTGTTTCATCACCAACAAGTACTAGTGAAAGTGTAAATACTGGAACATTAAACCAAGCTAGCTATTCAGAATTAGCAGGTAACGTAGCAGATTTCATAGAAAATTATGGAAGAGCTCCTAATTACGGTACAACAAGTTTAGGGAACATCGGTTACAAATCATTAGTTTATCTCTTTAGCAGAATACTAACTTCCTACAAAACTAACGGTGTTTTACCCTCTTTTGTTAAAGTGAAAGCCTGGTCAACCGCAAACATACCCATAACTTGAGCCAAATTTTGAGAAAAAATTTATTTATTCTTTTTTCCTTTTTTTAAAATAAATACTTAAAATCATTTTTCATAAAAACAGCGCTAGAATTTATTATTGAATTTAAAATATTCAATGAAAAACTAATAGAAATTATTCAAAATAGAGAATAAATGTTTTTAATTCCTTTTTTAAGGCAATCACTTATTCCTTGTTTGGCACTAAAAGATCCCGGAACTTGAACACCTTCTCAGGACACGAAAGCTCGCACTTCAGGCATGCCATTCCATTGCACAGATCCGTTCGTACAATGGCCTCGCCATCTTCAATTGTCAGGGCATTTTCAGGACACTTTCTTGAACAGGTCATACATTGTGTGCAGC
This sequence comes from Methanobacterium congolense, assembly GCF_900095295.1. NCBI lineage: Archaea > Methanobacteriati > Methanobacteriota > Methanobacteria > Methanobacteriales > Methanobacteriaceae > Methanobacterium > Methanobacterium congolense. The sequence continues at coordinate 1,198,291 of NZ_LT607756.1, read as the reverse complement.
CCTTGAAGCGAGCCTTGAGTGTGGAGCCAATATCTCCAATTATTCTCAGCCCATCTACCCCAAGTTCAGGTATATCCCTTTCAAAGATCCTTTTTACACTGGGTTTGGAAGCCTTGGGTGGGATCCTCTGAAAACCGTACTTGTTCAGCCAGTTGTTGTACATCCAGAGTGGCATGCCCTGTTCGCAGACTGCAAGTTCCAGTGAGTATATCTTCTCAAATACACTTGATGTTGCAAGCATTATATGGTTGCTCCTCATATCATCAGCTATCCTCTGCAGATCTTCAAGGAGATCAGGTTTAAGGGCTATGTCCCTTGCCATTTCAAGGGATGTGTTTCCAAGCTGATAGATATCACTTGATGATGCCGGTATCTGACCAACATCAAGGGATTTATGTGGATCCACATAGAAACCTGAAGCACCTGCCATGTAAGTTTCATCCACATCTTCAAGGAGTATTCCAGCCTCCTCTGCAAGTGTCAGGTACGCAGCCCTGAAAGCCCCCAGTGCCTTGCCTATACTGACGATGTCCTTCTCTGTGATGTATATCTCATCCTGCAGATGGATCATATGGTCCGGGCTTTTGATCTTTGGAAGCTTAATGATGCCCGTGTCCAGACCCATGCTGAAGGCTGCGATAACCCCGGTTCCAGTTATTCCCCTGGATTTTCCACCCATTTCACCCTTGAAGAGTGTTTTTCCATTTGTAGGGTCGGTTGTGTTCCCCTCTTTGACGATGAGATCATCGTTGAGCACAAGGGCCTTCCAGCCAGAATCAGCAATCTCAAAGTCGCAAATCGTTCCTGGAGAGGCTAATCTCCCCTTTTCTATCATCTGACCCTCTATTGCAGGTCCTGCTGCAGCAGAACATGAGTAAACCTTTCCATCAACAACCAGGGCCATTTCAGCGTTGGTACCAAAATCTATAACAAGGTATATTCCCTTTTTCTCAAGAACATATGATTTAACGAGCATGGCAAGGGCATCTGCACCGATCTCATGCTTTATTGCAGGAGGGATGCAAACATCTGCTTCTGGATTGATATTAAGCCCTATTTCTCCAGGTTTTATAATTTTGGAATTTCTGGATGGTGGAATTACATGCATCCTCTCAAGGGCATTCTCACCCCAGTAGGCAAGGTCCCTTATCTCTATGTTCTGGAAGAGGGAGAGCTGTATGGGGTTTCCACAGACAGCAAGTCTCTCAATATCATCAGGGTTCACATCAAGCCTTGAAATCACCTTATTCACGGTGTCGATAAGGAGTTTGTGGGCTGTGTCCTCACCCACCTCAATTGCGAAGTGAAGGTGATCCACCACATTGGCACCTGGTAACGGATGTCTGAGTGTAATCGCCGTTGAAACAACCTTTGAACTTTCCATGTCAAGTGCCTGTGCCCTTATACCACTTGTTCCTATGTCCAGTGCCACTGCGTACTTACCACTCATTCCATGAACCCCCTGAGAAGAATCTTTAGTTGAATTGACTGTTTAGTGTCCCATTACAGATTCTATTATAATTTTTGGATTTACTTTTTAAATAAGGTTTGATCTGCATCTTTGATGCGATTATTTAATAAATTTAATGAATCCCTTCATTATTTGTATTCATACATTTTTTTATAAAAAAAGACGTTAATTAATTAAAAAAATAATAAAAAAGGGGGGTTCTAAGATCAGGAATACTCTGGAACGAACTCTCCAACGATCTCTGAATATTCTTTTCTAAGGTCTTTCCAGGTTTTTTTGTCCTTCAGTATAGCATCTGCAAGTTTTGGTGTGTGGTATGCTTCAACACCGTAGACACTCATTGGGAATGATTCAACGAAGTCTTTTCTCACAGCACCGCCACCGCATCCAATTGCAGGAACTTCAAGACCATTTTCCTGGAGTTTTTCAACGACCTTAGGGAAAACTGTCATGGTGGTTGTCATGAGAGCTGTTCCAGTCACAAACAGAGGATTGTACTCCTTCACAGCCTTTATAACATCATCTGTGGGCACGTCCCTTCCCAAGTCTATTGCATCGTACCCAGCAGCCCTGAGGAACATGACAATGAGGTTTTTACCTATGTCGTGGGGGTCTCCCTCGGCCACGAATGATACAACAGTGCCTTTGGTTTCACTTTTGTGTCCCAGGACCTTTTCACACTCCTTAACCCCTTCCATCATTCCGTCTCCAGCAAGCATGAGATCCGGAAGGAAGTAGAATCCCTTGGTGTAAAGGAGGCTTACAGCATCTATTCCCTTCATAAGTCCCTTGTTGATTATTTCTATTGGTGAAACACCTTCATCCAGTGCTTTTTTAACGTTGCTGAGTGAGGCTTCCCTGTCCTCATGGAGCACGGCCAGTGCTATGGATCTGTAGGGTTCCTCATCAGGCAGTATGTTCCGAACATCATGGTCTTCCTCGGGTTTTATTGCTGGTCCTTCAATTTCCACGTTGTACCGGACTGCTACAAAGTTCTGATCCATTTTTGGTTCTAAATCTTCTTTATAATCCATAAAACACACCCTCCTATAGTTCGTAACTTTTTGGGTCGAATTCAGATACCTTCCTTGAGTACCTTCTTATACAATCATCAGTGAACTGTTCAACCTCTGTTGGCAGTGCTTCAAGGATTTTAAGGGCACTGTCAAGTGAATCCCTTTCGAATCTGGTGAGGTACATCTTCTTGGCATCCACTGCTTCGTTTATTATTGCCCCTGCTTCAAGGGCTGCGGCCCTTGCCCTGAGATATGGATCGTTACCGTAGCTCACTATGGCCTCTCCTATCCTGTAGGCATTGTCGTAGGCAAGTATAAGTGCCTGGGGGTCTCTGTATTTATCTGTGAGTGTGTAAAGGTCCCTTAAAACTTCACCCTGTCCTGTTTGAAGTGCCGTGTTCATGAGTGCTGCTTCGTATCCTGTTGCCTGCAGCCACACCTCAGGCGTTGTACCTCCCATCTCCTGCCTGTGATAAACTGATTCGTTACTCCAGACATCTGTAACTGCAGCAACCAGGTTACCCATGAGGTCGGAGTGGGCACAAACAGCATTCTTACCCTCTGTTGCTATTGGAACTCCACTTATGGATTTGACTATTGGATTTTCGTATCCACAGTCCTTGAGTGGTCCTATTGCACCGCATTCCACTGCTACAAGGCTTCTTGCTGCACCCATTGCCCTTGCAAGTGCTGCGAGTGTGTGTGAACAGTCCTTATCAAGTAGTCCTCCTCCGAGGAACATGGCTGTATTTGCCTGGGAACAGTCAGTGTCCCCTGCAGGTCTGCAGTCGTACTTCTTACATATGGCAACTATTCTGTTCCACATGTACTCCATGTCCATGCTTCCAAGAACACCTATACCAAAGAGTATGGCCTTTGGGTCTCCCCTTGCTATTCCATAGTCCGATACAGATTTTCCCCCTATGGTTTCTATTGCAACACAGGATGCTCCGTTTGCAGCACTGGCCTCTACTGATTCTTCAATTCTGTTGTCGTAGTCTGATCCCCTCAGTCCTGGGCTCTTCTCCTCGATCCTTATATCTGCAGGGGTTGCCATGAGTGCCACCCTGATATCGTACTCATCATGGTACTTCTCGAGGGTCTCTGCCTGGATTGCTGTGCACTCTGCAGTCCAGTCAGGGTTGTTTGTCTGTTGGAAAATATGCTCCTGTTCTAACATGAAAGCAGGTAATCCTATTGCTACAGCTCTTTCACATGCACTTTGGGCTATGTTTCTGCATTCTGAAACCATTTTTTCCTTTGACTCTTCAGAACCTTCTACAGGTGCCACTTTTACTTCGGGGACAACGTATCCTGCACCGAATTGGATGTTCCAACGTTGACTCACTGGAAATTTCGCATTACCAAAAAGCATTTCTTCAGGTTTTCTGTAAGCCATCCTAGTAAACCTTTTCAAACGAGTCACCACCAGTTTTTTTATACCAGAAAGTTTTTCATACAAAAATAATGTCAGATAACTTATGTCCTAATAAAGGCCTTAAGTTTTTCGGAAATGGGTTTATACGTTAAATTTACTTATATTAATCATTATGAAAGTTCCATCTGGAGATATGAGAAAAATGTTGGTTGAAAGAGCTTTACAAATTGTAGGGAAATTGGAGGGTGTTCTGGATGTTCAGAAACTTTCAGATACAAATAAAAAAGCTTTGTTAAAACTTGAGTCAGAGAGAAAGGGAGATATAATACCTGTTACTAATGAAGGCCTCGAAGAATGCCTGAAAAGGGATTTTTCTATTGTTTTTTTCAAAAATTCCCACTTTAGACTACCTCCAGTGCCAACAGTTCTCCTTGTAACAGATGGTGGTGAAGTACTGGGTCAAGAGGTTCTTACAATGGAGGATAAACTTAAATTTGAGGATCGAGATGATGCAATATTCATAAGCCCTGATTTTGTCATCTTCAAGCCAGAAAGGAAAGTTTTAAGACCGAAACCCCAGAAACAGTTCTTCCTTATACCTCCAGTGCCATTTCCAGAGCTGGATGGAGTTGATGGTATAACTGATGTTGTATCTTCCAGTCCCTCAACCAATGGTGATTCTTACCTTAAGAAGGAGTATGGACATCCTGATGATCCTAAAATTGCAACCATAATCGTGGGATTTTCAGTTGGCTAAAAAAAGAAATTATCAAGTATTAAGGGTTATGAGCCTTTAGATACCGAAGTATTCATTCCTTGCCTCAACCATGGCCTTAATATTCTCGATTGGAGACAGTGGAGCTAAACCACAGCTCGGAGCCAGTACATCCACCCCATCCTCAAGTGCCCTTTTAACCTCAGCTTTAACTTCCTCTGGTGTGCTTCTGAAGAGGGTCTGGGTCGTTGAGATGTTTCCAATGATCTTTGAGGTGCTTCCCCCACCCATGCTCATGGTTCTCCCCCCAGTTCTTATTACCCTTCCACCCTTTCCAAGTTCTTCCTTTGCCATCTTAATGTCAACCTTCTCCTCCACACTGATTCCATCGTACCCTATGCTTGCCATGTCACTGATTATTGGCTGTGTGGATCCGCAGATGTGCAGGACCTTGCTTGTTTTTATGAAGTTTGAGAGGTCTTCAAGTGATGGCTTCACCATACTCTTGAACTGCAGGGGATCGATGAGCTCTGGAGCAGCTGTTGGCTCTGCAACACAGATAACATCAGGTTCAACATCCATGAGTGCCTCAACGTAGTCCATGCATGCATCCAGGGTGTTTTCAACTGCATCTTCGATTTCGTTGGGTTTGATTTTCATGTACCTGACAAGGTTCTCCACACCCAGAAGATGCCCTGCGAGGGTGAATGGTCCGGTTATACCCACAATTATGGGTAGTGTATCTCCATATTTGTCCTTCAACTTTTTCACAGCTTCCAGAACAACTGGGATACGTCCCTTTTCCACAAAATCAGATGGTACATTTATATCACTGGCTGATGTGAAGGGTGTTCTTGATATCTGTGGTGTTCTTTCATTTGTTCCCAGGTCCACCTGGCAGCCAAGTGCTTCTGCTTCAACTGTTAAACAGAAGGGTATTCTTGCACATTCCAGTCCTGCAAGTTCGTAAAGGGAGCTTCCAAGGGCTGCCATTTTATCTGCATCTTGATGTGCTTCAGGCCAGAAGGCACCAGTCTTTTCCATGGCTTCAACCACACCCACCTGTGTAACGCTGATAACTGGAACTACATCAGATTCTTCTCCTGAAAGGGTTTTTAAAAGATTGTTTTTTAGATCCATAGGGTTCACCACATTTAACTAGATATACTATAACTTTTCAAATTGTTTAAATTTTTCTGAATTATTATGAAAATACTGATTATAATTTAATGTACTAGATTTTACTAAAATTTATACCAGATCCTATTATTTTCTCACCTTACATTGATTTAAAGTTTTTTTTAAACACATTTATACTAAAAACCCTCAAATTAAGTTCATGGATCTTGAAGGATGCATCAATGAGTACATAACGGGAAGGGAAGAACAACCTATGAAAAGAGCAGATGGACGTTATTCATCATTTGATTACTGTTACAACTATTTCTATTCATTTTACAATGAAAACAGGATTGAAAAACTTGCAACTGATGAAAACATTCAGATGAGCTGTCTGCAGATCGGATTTTACCTTGCAAGTTCTGGTTTGATGGGAAGATCATCCTCACTCATTGAGAGAAGTATCCGGAACTTTCAAGGAGTGGTTTCAACCATTTCACAGATGGATCCAGTGCTCTGGGAGATTGACCTTGATTCATACACGCCTGAAAATGTAGAACTCCTCATGGAATGTAGAAATCGTATAATTGCTTCTTTTAGTGAGGATGTTATGGTATCTGAAGCCATTGTAACACGGATAATGTTAGGAGTTTTTGGGAACATCCCAGTTTTTGACCAGTACTTCAAAAACAGTATGAAGATGAAGAAGGTTAACCACAGATCCCTTATAAAACTTCGAGAGTTTTACGAGGAAAATAAGGCCATTTTTAATTCATATGATGTACATACACTTGATTTTTTAACAGGAAAAGAAACAGATGTCCTCTACACCAAGGCAAGGCTTCTTGACATTTATGGATACCTGAATGGTCAGTTTAAGAAACATGAGATTTGCATGGATTGGTCTGTGGATATATGAATGTTAAAAAATTAGAATTTTATTTATTTTAAATGTATTCAGTTGAAAAATGGGTAATTATCTTTTGATTCTTATTTTTAAGATATTGAGAGGGGTTCTTAAAAAAAGAGAAGGGGCCTGTTTTTTTAATTCACTCAGATGGTTTGAAGAATTCCATTATACCTGCAATGACTAACCATAATCCAATGAGCAGTGCAAGGTAGTATGGATTCCATGCATACATACCAAGGATCATGTACAGAATACCTAGAACTATTCCCAGTCCACCCGCACCCTTGGATGCTGTGGTTCCATCTGCGAATAGGGACATTATGCCTGTTATTATGAGGAACAGTCCGCCTATGTAGATCCAAAGACTTACAAATATGCTGAATGCAACTATCTTTCCAAAGAGACCTATTCCAACGACTACTGCAAGGATACCGAGTATCAGTGCAGCGATACTCATGGCTTTGCTGGTTCCCCAGGTTTCAAAGCTCTGGACAAATAACCATATACCTAAGATCATTATGGTAAAACCTGCAAGAACGCTGGCCGTAAAAACACTGATGAGTGGAAATGCCATTACCAGCAAACCAAGAATTATTGCAAAAATTCCTAACAAAACATTCTTTCCTTCTGCCATTCAATCTACCCCCTGTTTAAAGTTCAAACAGGCCCAACAATAGTACTTATTATGATTAATTATCATATAAATAATTTATTAAATGTTCTTAATAATTAAGGCGTGATTTGAAAATTAATGGGAGAATGAAGCTTGCATTATCAATATCTGATAAAGTATTAAGATGAAGTAGCCATGTTTTACACTTGAAATTGTTCACTGAAAACAATATTGTCAATGGAAAAATATGGGGGGTGAAGGGGTGTGCAGCCTGTGTATGGATTTGGGGTCAATACATCAGAAAACTCAGGGTGGCTGCACAGCCTCCATTTTAAAAAATGTTGCTCAAAACATTTATATTTTATCATTATTGGCTGCAAATGAGCACTGAACTACCCATGTCCGTCTTAGGTTGAAATTATAGTTAAGAGGAGTATTTTCTCTTCAATTTTAAGTCAAAATAGTTCATAATGAGCGTATTCCGGGCCTGTCACGTGCACCTGTTGGTTATTTTTATTTAATTATGAAGTGATAATCACATTTAAATAGATTCAAAATTAGCTTTATCATTTCTACACAATTTAATTATATTTCCTTAAAAAAGAATAAAAAGGTTTAAATGGGTTATTTTTTCCTTGGTACTAATGTTCCTCCAAGTACAGCGAGAATAGCCAGTACGAGTCCTGCTATTGGCATACCCGTGGTTTGCATTGGTATGGTTTTTGTTGTTGATGCAGCGTTCACTGTGTTACTATTAGAGTTGTTCTGTGCTTGTACACTAATACTGAAAGGCATTAATGGATCTGTATTCCCATTGAATGTCTCTGAAGTTATCGTTGGAGTAATAGAGTAGCTTCCACTTCCTAATGCTTTGACTGTGAGGTACAGGTAGGGATCTCCTACTTCTACATTAAATAAGGTCCAGGTTATTGTTCGGGTTGTGGAGTTGTAGGTAACTGTTCCGTTATCAACAGTTGCATTTACAAATTCCAGACCAGCTGGTATCTGGAAAGACATTGTAACATTAGTTGCATTGTCCGGTCCACTGTTACTGAGTTTGTAGGTTAAAATGAATGTTTCACCAACAGTTGGGTTAATCTTTGAACTTGTAACGTTCAGGTACAGGTATGATGCTGGATTCACTGTTAACTCTTTTATAACTGTTTGATTATCGCTAGTTGCATTTAGATTACCAATTCCTATGTGGTTTGGAGTGAATAGGGTTGTGGCAATACCATTAACAGTTGTAGCGGTTACAGGATTGCAATTTCCCAGGGTACTACTGTAGGTTACAGGCGTTCCATCAGGTATGTGTCCTCCAACTAGATCACCACCACCATTGATATGGTTAAAATCAGCGGTAATGGCTGATGTTGCACCGTTGTTGATGATGCTGGGGGTTGCATTTACAGTTAAAATAACCCAAGGGTTAGCATCCACAGGACCATATATGAGGTTGCGAACAGTTGTTGGATCAACATTAGAACCCCACCAGTTATTCTCTGCGTTTATTAAAACGTTCGAATCCGTATTAAATGCAAAAGCATCACCTAATCTGCCGGAATTATTGTAGAACCTGTTAAAATTAGCTTTTAAAGTGGCATCATAAACGTAGATGGCACCACCACCAAAACTACTAGAAATTGGATCTACAGAGTTTCCAACAAAGGTACACCCAGTAACAGTAGAATTACTACCGGCATATGCACCGATAGCACCACCGCACCAGGAGTCATCACCCTTTACAGAGTTATACATGAATGTACAGTTAGTTACATTGCAGATACTTAGATATGCAATAGCACCACCACCGTGTAATGCAGTGTTTTTATTGAATGTACAGTCTGTCAAAGACATTGTATTAAACGATTCGCCGAATATAGCACCACCCCAATTAGTTGCAGTGTTCTCGGTGAATGTGCAGTCAGAAATGGATAATATCCCATGGTTTAAGATAGCACCACCATTAAATGCGATTCCGTTGGTAAATGTCAGATTCCGGATGGTGACATTCACACCAGACGTGATAATGAATATCCAGTTAATATCTGTTCCATTGATTATGGTCCCGTTCTGGCTTTGCCCTGTGATGTTTACGTTTTTGTTGATTGTGATGTTTGTATTTCCTGTTCCAGTGTAAGTTCCGTCTGCGATTGTTACTGTTCCGTTTTCATCCACATTATTTATTCCTTGGTATAGTGTCTGGTAAGGGCTGTCAATTGTTCCAGTGTTGGCATCGTTTCCACCTGTTGCATTAACATAAACAGTTGAAGTTGCACTAACACTTGAGGCTGTTAAAACAACACAAAGGCCAATAAAAACCATTAAAACCAACATTTTAGTAGTTGTTGTTTGTTTTTTCAGTTTTTCACCTCCTTCATGCTAGTTCCGGATATGATATTATCCTAATTTCGTATCCAAATTTAAGTAATACATTCACAATAATAAAACTTCTGATTTAATCCTCAAAATACGGATAATAAAAGGGAATAAAAACAATTTACAAAAAAAATCAACCCCTTAAGAGATAATACTCAAAAAATTTAAACAGTTCCACAATATATTAACTGGAATATAAAAACGATAATGATATACTGCCCTCTAAATTGATAAATGATACCAAAATATTTAATAAACATCCAAACTGTTCAACCTAACAAAACATGGCTATTCACAAAAAAACGCAAATAAAAAAAAACTCCCTAACTTTTCTTCAGGCCAAATAGAATTTAACCCAACGAGCCTAACTATAACTTTATTTATAACCGCTGATTATAAAGTCAATTTTAGGGTTTGTATGAAAAGGATACTAGAATATAGGAAAATAAATTTTATTATAAAAGAGTAAAAAAATGATAAGAGAAGCAGATGAAAAAGATTTAAAAGGTATTTTAAAAATTTATAATGATGCTATATTGAACACAACAGCGGTTTATAAGTATAAGATTCAGACTCTTGAGGAGAGAAAACAATGGTATGAAAAAAAGAAGCAAGATGGATATCCAGTGTTAGTATTTGAAGAAAATAATAGAGTTGTTGGATTTGCTACATTTGGCCCTTTTAGAGAATCGCCAGCATATAAATATACAGTAGAGCATTCTGTATATGTTCATAAGGATTATAGAAATCAGGGGATTGCAACAAAACTAATGGAAAATATAATAAAAATTGCCAATGAGCGAGAATATGCAACAATTGTTGCTGGAATTGATGCATCAAATGAAAGTAGTATAAAAATGCATGAGAGAATAGGATTCAAGCATTCAGGTACAGTAACAAAGGCAGGCTTTAAATTTGGTAAATGGCCGGACCTTGCTTTTTATCAATTGAATTTAACAGGCCCTAAAATACCTTCAGAGGAATAAATGAAGTAGTAGATTATGATTTAACCTTTTTTTATTGATTAATTACAGATTACTTCTCACACCCACTTCCACTATGCCCTAGAACTTATTTAACATAGTCAACCTGTGACTAATGAGAAGATCCACTGGCGTTTGATGCCCAAAGCTACCTCAGAGATGAGGTGGTACCACTTAATTCTGATGCTTAATGATGTGTCCAGACAGATTCAGAGAGATAATCAGGATCCCCTCCAGGTTACACTCTTCTATTATAAATTCAGAGGGTATGAAGTGAAACCTGGGCAGCCTAATTCAACTCCATCAAGAAGGAAAAAAAGAAGTTAAAGAACTTCCAGCTAAACTTTTTTCTTAAAAAATTCAAACACTGGAGAGCCACAGAAGATCACAGGGGACGGTCAGAACATAATCGTCACAACATCCTCCATCGAAGATTAATTCCCTTTTTCTGACTCCTATTTTTTTAATGCTTCTTTAATACCTTAATTAATGTATATAGGTTTTCTATCCACGCTAAATAAGAAATACAAAGATTCCAATCATAGTACTATAATTGAAGTTTAGTTGGTAGGTTCATAGTCCATACCAGATTGTATAGATCGGCTATGTTCTCTACAAATTCTGTGTATTGATTCCATACTCCTATTGCAGTTTGTGATATTAAGATTCCGTCCTTAAATCTGCAGAAGATCAACATCATCTCCTTTTTATCCCTTATTATGACTTTTATGAAGGGGATCTGAAAGGTTTTAACCTCACAATCCAATTTTTTAAGATTTTCAGATATTTCCACTTCTTCTCCATCTGTGATACAGCAGGGTGCTGTGATTATTCTGGTTTGAACGCCTTTTTTTAAGGCTTTACTGAGGTGTTCCGTCAGGTTTTCAACTTCATCATGAAACATGAATCCCGTTGCAATGTGCAGTGTATCCTTAGCACAGCCGATTATTTCCAGTTCTTTGGTTATAATTTTATCTGTACCATAAATCAGCCATATATGTGGTGGTGATTTTGGTATCTGGTTGTCATAAATGGTTTTAATTTCTGATTCAGCTTCTTCAAGTTCCTCTTTAATTCTTGCCCTTGATTTTCCAAAAACATCTTGCGGTGGTACTATCGCATATTTTAAAGGCTTACCCCTTTGTATTTCAATGAATCCCTTTTTTGCAAGGCTTCTGAGAACCTCATACACCTTCGATAGGGGCACCCCTGAAGTCTCACTGACTTCCAAAGCTGTGGCTGAAATAAAGGAAGCCAATGATAAGTACGCTTTAGATTCATAATCCGTAAGTCCCATTGTTTTAAGTGCATTTACAGTGCCTGGTTTTATTGGAATAAAAAATCCCTCCCTATTTTTTCATTTTATACTATTTTAGTTAAAAAACATTTAAATATTGCGGATATGAATCTTAACAAAAACACGTAAACCAATTAAATCTACGTAATACAATTATTTGAAGTTTAATTCATTTGAAATTAGTCTAGCGAACGCTATGAAAAAATTAGAGGTGATATAAATGAAAAATGGTAAAATTCGGACAAGAACGTATATTTTAATATCACTGATGTTACTTCTGCCCTTGTTGGCTGCTCTGTATTCACCCTTTCTAATGGTGGAAGGAGTAAAAAGTGGAATAATTACATTGAGTTTTCTTGTTTTTGCAGTATGGTTAATTCTATCATTATTCATGGGCAGATCAGTATCATGTGGTTACACATGTCCCTATGGAGCATTACAAGAAATTTTAGGTGGATATACAAATAAAAAGCCCAGATCTCAAAGGGCAAATAAAATAAGATATCCCTTTGCCGTGCTATTCATAATAATAGTTTCATATTCGATTTTAAAGATTGGAGGCTTGAAAGGATTTGATTTACTTGCCCCTAATGGCAATCCTAAATTAGTTATTTTAATACCCTTATTCATCCTAACAACAGGTATTTTATCCATAATCTTTGGAAGCAGAGCATTCTGTAAATATATCTGTCCACAAGGAGTTTTCCTAACAATAGGGACTGAATTAGGTAGAAAAATTAAGATACCATCTCTGCTTTTAGAAACAAATCACAACTGCTCAAATTGTGAATTATGTAATAAATCATGTCCTATGGGATTGGACGTGAATTATATGGTTAAAAATGACACAATGGATGATTTAAATTGTATACTATGTGGTGAATGCATAAAAAATTGTCCTAAAAACGTTATTAACTATTCCTTCAATATTAAGGATTGAATTAGGAAATTCTAGGAACTGGGTGCATTTGAACGAGATATAAACTTGGATTAAAAGCTTAAAAAAATAGTTAGGTATCTTTGGAGTTGAGTTTTTATGTTTGATGAGAGTTTTTGGCGATATTGGAGAATACCCTCTTTAACATTTTTTAGGACTGCAGCTGTCTTCTGCACATTTCATATCAGAACAGTGCGTGATTGCAGGATCTAAAAAACGTTGCAAGTCATTCCAGAATTTATCTTGATGTATGCCCCTACCTTCCAGTATGACTTTATAAACTATGTCAATATTTAAGGCGCTCATGGTCATAACGTTGAGGTAAATGGACATCTCTACAGGGTCCACGTCTTTTCTGATGGTTCCATCTTTCATGCCCTGAAGTATGGCTTCAACCATGAGTCTCCATATTCCAGTTGTCATATCTAAAATCTCTTTTGCATCTTCGTTATCACTCATCTGGAACCTTTCAGTACCTGCATAACGGTAAATACGGAAGTAATCCGGATAATCCTTGGCAAATTCAAAAAGACTTTGAATCATGGATTTTATTTTAGTGTAACCATCCACATCAAGATTGGAACATTTTACATACATCCCATGTAATATCTGAACTCCGCGAAGATCAACAGCAAAGAATAGTGCCTCTTTATTCTTGAAATAATAGTAGAGTAACCCTTTGTTAACCTCTGCTTCATCTGCTATTTCATCCATTGTAACGTTATCATAACCTCTTGCAAAGAAAAACTTTTCTGCAGCATTTATGATTTCATTACGCCTCTGTTCCCTCTCTCTCTGTTTTCTGGAAGTAGCCATACGATTCCCTATGATAATTTTTATCTGTAATCCACATTTCTCTTTATTTTAACTACTTAAAATTAGTTTAGGAATATAATAAAGGTTCTGTCTTAAGAATTTAAGCAGGGTTCAAATAACCTATCAAATGCTTTCCCAGTACTAATTCTAGTTGCTGCATATAGATTTTAAAGTATTAAAGATTGATAAGCTATAAAAAAAACGTAAAAACGTTGAATTTAACTGAATTTTTATTTTATAATTTTTAAATTTGTATCATTCCTCTGATTTTTTAATCCTATGAAAAAATTTATATAGTTTTAACTACAAGTTAAATTTTAACTCATAGTTAAAAAATTTATATAGTTTTAACTACAAGTTAAATTTTAACTCATAGTTAAAAAATTAACTATAGGTTAAGAAATGGAGATGAAAAAAATGGTAGATAAAAAAGCAGCTGCTGAAGGATGGCCAAAAATAGTCGGGGATTACGTTGTAGGAGATAAAGAAAGCCCAGTAGCAGTAATCACCCTTGGATCTCATATGGGAGATAGTCTCATTGAAGCTGGAGCCGGCATAACTGGTTCTCTACACACTGAAAACCTGGGTATTGAAAAAGTCGTTTCTAATGTTATTTCCAATCCTAACATAAGATTTCTGGTAGTTTGCGGTGCAGAGGTCCAGGGACACATCACAGGACAGACCATAAAATCCCTATATGAAAATGGTTTTGATGAAAAGAAGAGAATAGTGGGTTCCATTGGTGCAATACCCTACCTTGATAACCTCACTGAAGAGGCCATTGAAAGGTTCAGAAAACAGGTTCAACTAATAGACCTAGTGGACGTAGAAGACTATGAAACCATTCATTCCAAAATTAAGGAGTGTATAATCAATGATGTAGGAGCATACGAGGAAGAAACAGATATCATCCCAATACCAAAACAGAAAGATCCAAACCTAGCAACGGAAAATGCCTAAAAATATTTATTTTTTTTAAATTTTTATAGTCAGTAAGTCCCATTATTAATTAACTCACTGTGACTGACTTTTTTTAGAAAATAAGAGATCCCCTCTGTTTTTTTATTTTATACAATTTTAGTGAAAAAACCTTTAAATATTGTGAACATCGAATGGATATCAAGCATGGATATTTAGAAGAAAGCCCAATGCAGGTAACCACGTCCTCAAGGGCTTTTTTTAACAATAGGAACCCTATTAACAGAAAAAAATAAAATATATTCATGTTTGTTAGCATGGATTGATTAATAAAATTGTAGGTGATGAAAGATGAAAGTAGTTGAAGTATCACATGTTGAATCCTCTCCAAATCCACATGGAGTGGATGCACGTAAACTGTACGATACAGAAAATGCAGTGGCAGTGCACATGACCATAAAGCCAGGTGAATCTCTAAAAAAGCATGTAACTCCTGTAGATGTGTTCTTCTATGTTCTTGAGGGTGAGGGTGTAGTTGAAATTGGAGATGAAAAGGAAACAGTCAAAAAAGATTCTCTCATTGACAGTCCTGCTAAGATACCCCATACATGGTACAACGAAGGGGACGCAGACCTTCGAATATTGATAGTGAAGGTTCCAAGACCCCAAAAATCTACAAGGGTCATATAAAAAAAAGATGGAGGTTTACTTGATGAAAGAAACCCCTGAAGATAAAGCATTTGAACAGGAATTGAAAGGTAAAATGGGCTGGAAATGTTCCTGTTCACTGGATATAGTAGATAAAGAATCCGCACTGAAACAAGTAACATGCAAAAGCTGTGGGAAAGTATTTAAAACCAATAGAAACACAGAATACTGCTTCAAATGTGAAAGAAAAGGTCATTGAAGCATACTACCAAAAAATTAGTCTGTAAATGGTTTTTATACAAGGGCTTGGGTAAAATGTATATGTTTCATATGACATATTTTTATCTACAAATGTGTTATAGATTTCTAATATTTTAAATCTGAAAAAAACTCAAAAAAACTTAATTTAAAGAAGGAAAGAATCACAAATTTTTTTTATTTAACCATATTAATGCCCTTAAATTTTTTAAAAAAGATTTAAAAAAAAGATTTTGTTGGGAATATGGATTGAAGGAGGTAAAACATGAAGAGATATGTTTGTTTGGTTTGTGATTATATTTACGACCCTGAAGAAGGCGATCCTGTTGGTGGTATTGAACCCGGGACATCCTTTGAGGATCTGCCAGATGAATGGCTCTGTCCTATCTGTGGGGTTGGAAAAGACCAATTTGAAGAAGTTTAATAAGGAGGTTGTAGGAATGGTTGAAAAATTGGACATGTTCTGTTATCAGTGTTCTCAAACTGCTGGGGAGACTGGTTGTACTGTTAGGGGTGTTTGTGGTAAGGAGCCTACGGTTGCAAGGCTTCAGGATAATCTACTTTTTGCAATCAAGGGTATTTCTGCCTATTTGTACCATGCTAGGGAACTGGGATACACAGATCCTGAGGTTGATGCGTTTCTTGAGAGGGGGTTCTACTCAACACTCACCAACGTGAACTTCGATGCTGCGGAGTTTGTTAATCTGGCGCTTGAAGCAGGTGCGATGAACATAAAAACCATGAATCTTCTGAAGAAGGCACATATAGAAACCTACGGCGAACCGGTACCTACTGAGGTTAAGGTTGGCTCTGTTAAGGGACCAGGGATCATAGCAACTGGACACAGTATGAAGGCTCTGGCTGAGCTTCTTAAGCAGACTGAGGGTACTGGTGTGAATGTTTACACCCATTCTGAGCTTCTCCCAGCCCATGGGTACCCGGGTTTACATAAGTATGAACACTTGGTGGGTCAGATCGGAGGGCCCTGGTTCGACCAGAAAAAAACCTTCAGTAAATACTCCGCTGCAATACTTGGAACATCTAACTGTGTTCTTTTACCTTTGGATGATTACAAGGACAGGATTTTCACCTCTGGTGTTGCTCAATTGCCTGGTGTTCAGCACATCGAGGACTATGACTTCACACCGGTGATTGAGAAGGCAAAATCTTTACCTGAACTTGAGGATGAACCTAGGGATACTGTTCTAACAACAGGTTTCGGATTGTCCACTGTTCTATCGCTGGCTGGTAAGATCAAGGAGCTTGTTGAGGCTGGTAAGATCAGACACTTCTTCGTTGTGGGGGGATGTGACTCTCCTAAGCCTCAAGCTAAGTACTACACAGAATTCGTTGAAAAACTGCCTCAAGACACTGTTGTACTCACCCTGGCCTGTGGAAAGTACAGGTTCAACGATATGGATCTTGGTGATATTGAGGGTGTGCCTCGTTTGATCGATCTGGGTCAGTGTAACGATGCTGGTGTCGGTATCGAGATCGTTGCAGCATTATCCGACCTCTTCGGCATGGAAATAAATGATCTGCCCCTGACATTCGTTCTGAGCTGGATGGAGCAGAAGGCAGCAGCCATACTCTGGAGCCTCCTCTACCTGGGCATCAAGGACATGTACATCGGACCAATAATACCAGGGTGGGTTAACGAAGACATACTCAACGTACTCGTTGAAAACTACAACCTCACACCAATAGGAAACCCAGAAGAAGACATCAAAAAAATGTTGGGTTAATACATCATGTGTTATGCCCAATGGAAATGGAATTATATACAAAACATAGGGTAATTACGCTTTGACACGTTAATTACCCTTACATTTTTATGTAAGAGTAAATTAAGGTTAATCTTCCTTTTTTTAAGTTCTTCTAAACTTTTACATCTTCTAAATCTTTGAATTAAAATTGACGTAACGACTTTTTTAAACACATATTTTTAATCCTATTATTCCCTCAACTACGGTAGTAACCACAGCTGCAACGTAACAAAATCGAGTTGGAGGCTTGAAAATATTTTATCTTAACCACAATCTTTATACAATGGTAATGACCATGAGTTATATAACTGACTATAGGGTCATAGTTAAGATTAAAAGTCAGGAACATGATCTTCAGTCATTATCGATATAGGTGAAATCGTATGTCACTTGCAAAATGGAAGGAAAGAGAAAGAGAACAGCGTCAAAATGATATCATCGATGCTGCTAGGAAATTATTCGCAGCTAAAGACTTTGATGAAGTTTCAATGAATGAAATAGCAGAGGAGGTTGGTCTTGGCAAAAGTACACTTTACCTTTATTTTAAAAATAAAGAATCATTGTACTTCGCCGTGGTCTTACGTGGTACTCGAATTTGGGCTGAAATGGTTAAAAAAGAGGTTAAAAAAGGAAATACTGGTCTAGAAAAGTTAATATTGTATGGAAATGCAAATAGGAGATTTTCTAATGAATATCCAGATTATTTCAGGCTGCTCTACTCACCCACATCCATAAAAAAACAATTTGATATGGATAAAATGACGAGCAGTGGAGAGTTCCAGGAAGTAAGGGAGTTATTCAAAGAAATAATGTTCATAGGAATAGATTCCATAGAAAAAGGTAGAGATGAGGGTGAAATCCGGTCAGATGTGGATCCTACAGAAGCAGCCATCCTCCTATCAGTGATATACAATGGTAAGGTGAACATGGGGGACTGGGCTAAAGAGCTACTGGAAAGCCGGGGAATTGATGAACAGAAATTTGGCAAGGATGTAGGAGATTTTTTCCTCCATATGTTAAGGAAATAGGGATATCACAGGCATATTTGTGTAATTAAAGGATTGAATAAATTGGATTTTCGGGTAAAGAGGTGTTAACATGGATAGTGATGGGTTAGGACAGAAATTAAATGATCTTCTAAAATTGGAAAATGAACCAGTAGCAATAAAATGGTCTGTGAAAGAGCCAAAAAACGTTGAAAAGGAAGAAGGAAAATCAAGATTCTGTAATAAGCTTGTAAAGGCCATGCATGGTGAAAGTTTCTATGCAACTCTGGAAGAGGAGGAATGTATGGGTGGTGCAAGGTATTCTGGACTTAAGGATATGAGGGAATTCCCTGCAAATGTACAAAGCGGTGCTTTCATGGTTCCAAAGGGTTTATACAAAAACATTCCTGCAGTGCAGCGTTCAAGGCAAAATGAAACCTACATAAACCCTGGAATTTTCAATGCAATCCTTTTCTCTCCTTTAAAAAAGGCAGAATTTGAACCAGATGTGATATTCATACTCTGTAATGCCCAACAGGGAATGGAAATACTTCATGCAAATGCATATGATTCAGGAAAACATGGGCTGGGCGCTGATGCAGTTCCTGTATGCAGTTCAATGGCTGCAACTCCCTATATGACTGGAAAAGTCACTTATGGATTTGGGGATGTGGCATCAAGGCAGAGTATGGATATCAGTCCAGAAGAGATTATGGTAAGTATTCCTGCAAATGATTTGCCCCGTATAATTTCTAATTTGAGGGAGATGCGAACTAAAATGTTCTTTAAGGAAGAATAATTTTTCAAAACCTTCAACCTCTTTTTTTGAGGTCATGTGATTAAAAAAGCGTTTAAACCCCTCATTTCATCATTAAAATCTATTAATATGATATATGTAAAAAAATAGTGCAAAATGATACTATGGATTATGAAAACCATTATAACTCTGCTGAAGATAAAACAATCATGATAATGGTGGGATTAATGGTTGGACTCCTTGTAGCTGCCTTTGATTATTCAATCATGGCAACAGCCATGCCCAAAGTTATTAACAGTCTGCATGGGATGGAATATTATGTATGGCCCTTTACAGTTTATATGCTAACTTCAACCATTTCTATAATCCTTTTTGGTAAATTATCAGATATTTACGGTAGAAAACATGTTTTAATCCTGGGGATTATCATATTCGTTGTAACCTCAGTCATGTGCGGTTTTGCAACCAACATGTTTGAACTGATTCTATTTAGAGGACTTCAGGGAATTGGGGGTGGAATTTTATTATCCCTCCCATTTATTGTGGTTGGAGAAATCTTCTCCCCAAGGGAAAGAGCCAGATACATGGGGATACTTGCATCGGTATTTGGACTTGCAGATGTTCTGGGACCAATTCTTGGGGGTGTAATTACCGATACACTAGGTTGGAGATGGGTTTTCTTTGTAAATGTTCCAGTTGGGATTGCTGCTGTAACTCTGATTCTTTACTCTCTTCCAAACTTTAAATTGCCAGATGTTAAAAAAATCATTGATTACCCTGGAATCCTTACCTTTACATTAACCCTAAGTGCACTGTTTCTGGGATTAACACTTGCAGGAGATCTAGATAGATACCCCTTAACGGAGATAGGTGGATTTCTCGTATTTTCAGGATTCATGTTCACCCTCTTTATCTTGGCTGAGAAAAAAGCTGTGGAACCTATTTTCCCATTGCACCTCTTCAAAAATTCAATATTCACAGTATCTGCTGTAGAAAGCTTTTTAGCAAGTGCATTAATGTTTTGTGGGATAATTTACGTTCCATTATTTGCTCAGGGTGTTTTAGGTATGAGTGCTACAAATTCAGGTATTCTAATGATTCCCATGCTTTTCAGCCTTACAATGACCTCAGTAATCACAGGACAAATCATATCCAGGGTTGGAAAATATAAAAAGCTTGTTGTTGCTGAATTTATCATAACTGGAGTAGGGGTTGTGCTCCTTGCTACCATGAATATGAATACACCTTATTATCTCTTGGTAGCATATTCAACTGTTCTGGGTATTGGTTCAGGAATGGCCTATACCATATTCAATGTTGCAGTGCAGAATGCATTTGCGCTGCGAGAAATAGGTATTGTAACAGCTTCTGTGCGATTTTTCAGAAATGTGGGTACCATTGTATTCGTTCCAGTATTCGGGTACATAATGAATTTCACTTTAGGAAGTTCAGCTGGGGTTACTGCAAGTTATACTCAAGCTTTAGCACTTTCTATCCAGAATATTTTCATTATGGCAATAGTACTGGCATTTGCAGGATTGATCGTTGCATTTTTCCTCAAAGAACTACCTTTGGGTGATACGCCTAATAACTCATGATACAATTAAAATTTTAACTGGAGATGGATGAAATGATCAGAGTGGCTGTAACAGGTGTAAGTGGAAGAATAGGTTCTAAAATAATTAAAGCCATAGTTAAAGAGGAAGATATTGAAGTTGTGGCAGCTATAGGATCGCCAAATACTACACTTGAAGGAAAAGATGTAGGTGAGGTAATATGTGCAGGAAAGATGGGTGTTCCAGTAAATGGTGCCCAAAAACTTGCTGAGGTTTTAAAGAGAAATAAAGTAGACGTTCTCGTTGATTTTACTGTAGCAGATGCTGCTGTGAATACCATCAAAATTTCAGCAGAATGTGGTGTTGATGTGGTGGTAGGCACCACTGGATTTTCAGATGAACAATTAAGTGAAATTAAAGAGTCCATAGAAAAAAATAAGATAAAAGCAGTTATCTCTCCCAGCATGGCTGTGGGAGTTAATGTTTTCTTTAAAGTCGTTAGAGACGTTGCAAAAATACTGAATGATTATGATATGGAAATAATAGAAGCTCATCACAAAAATAAAGTGGATGCACCTTCAGGAACAGCCCTTAAAACCTATGAAATTATAGCCGAGGAACTGGGAAGAAATAAAGATGAATCTGGTGTCTATGGTAGACAGGGAATGGTAGGTGCACGAACTTCTGAAGAAATAGGATTACATGCAGTTCGGGGCGGAGATATTGTTGGAGATCATACTGTACTCTTTGCAGATGATGGTGAAAGGTTAGAAATTATCCACAGAGCACACAGCAGACAGTCATTCGTAACGGGTGTGATTAAAGCAGTACGTTATGTTTTAGAAGCTCCTGAAGGAAAAATTAGTGATATGGCAGATGTTCTTGGTATAAAATAAAAGTAGGAAGCTTATTTTTTTATCTAAATACATTATAGCATCTGAAATTCAAGAAAATGAATGGAATGGTTGTAGATCTAAAAATTATTTTATGTTCATACAAGTTCGTAGATATTGTTTGGATTCTTCTCTCCGTTTGGGATCTTCATTCTTCATATCAACTTCATCCAAAGCAAAGTTAAAGAGTTCAAAGATTATTCTATTTAATCTACGACCTTTTTCAGTTAGGCAGTACTCGGTTTGAGCCGGAGCAGAGTTTATTACCTTTTTTTCAATTATACCTTCACTTTCTAATTCCTTCAATCTCTCAGAGAGAACTTTACTGCTTAGGGCAGGGTGCTGTTTTAGAAAGTCTTTAAAATGTTTATAATCACAGAATAATCCTTTAATTATCTGAATATTCCATTTTTTCCTGAGATAACTGAATGTCTCATCGATGGTTCGATACACTTCATTGAAATAATAATCCTCTTGGGCCATACCAATTCCTCCAATACCACAGGGTAATTACTTAAAGGTTAGAAAAATTACTTTAATTCATGTCTTGAATAATGATTTGTTTATGGTCGGTTATAAATAGATCTTAGAGGAAATTTGAATAGAAAACATGAAGAGAAAAAAAATGAGGATCATATAATGAATACAATGAAAATTAGAGGGAGATACAGATATGGACTTTTTTACACATTTTCTCGTTCCATATATCATTTTATTTGCTCTTAAGAGCAAAAATAAACTTGAAGGGGCATTTGGTGGTATTTCACTTGACCTTGATACCATATTCATAGCATGGATTGGATTTTTAGTTCCATATCTCTTTGTCTTTTCACACAGGGGAATCACACATTCTTTTATCTTTGCTGCAATTACATCTACACTGTTTTTGTATGTGATATCTAGACGGAGTATCAACGGATTCATAGAAAAAATAATAAGACGGGATATATCCGTTGAATTCACTTTAAAAACCGTTGGAATAGCATATTTTGGTGCTCTTACCCATTTGTTCCTGGATTTCTTAACTTCAAAGGGCGTACCCCTTTTATACCCATTCACACTTCAAAGATTCAGCGCTGAAATATACTACTACATCGACGTTACAACAGCAGTTATAGCCCTTGCTGTTCTGTTGATTCTTTATTTAAGACTTGATATGAAATACAAGAAAGCTGCAATGGTAATTTTTATGATAATTCTGGTGTCATTTGGTGGCATTAGAGCCTATGAGAAGAATGCTGCCCTTGCTGAAAACCCTGTAAGTGGAAACCTCGTTTATTCTGCAGCTTATCCTACACAGGACATGTTTACATGGACTGTGGTTCAAAGTGACAGTTCAAACAGTACATATTATTCCTTCAACTACAATACACTGAATAAAGAAAGATCAGATGTGAAAAGGGTTCAGAGTCTAACTGTGCATGGAGGCACGGTTCAATCTGCTCAAGAAGCCATTGATAAATCAGAGGAACTGCCGGCAATTCAGAATTTCAGATGGGATGCCTATGATCCATGTATCAATGCCAGTTACAATGGAAAGGAGTGGAAGTTAACCTACTTCGATGTTACGGACGATGGATATCGCAGCAACAACATAATGGTGACTGTATAATTGATTTTTTACCCTTTTTTTATTTTTAGAGAGTATTTTTCAGCTAGTAGTATTCACATTATTAACTTCGCCACTTACCAATTGGTAATTACCCAATGGTTAGAAAAATTACTTTTATTTAGTTTAATACTTCTTTTTATAGTGATTCGTTTATTTCTGGTTTTTTGATGGCCATTTATAAATAAATCCTAATATATTTGAAAAGGCTTCACAAACAGTGAGCACATTATCATCGAATTAAAGATTAATAGAATCTTTTTTTATTTAAGGAGGAAATTTCCTTGTTGTACAGAGATTTTGGAAAAACCAATGAAAAAGTTTCAGTTTTAGGTTTTGGCTGCATGAGGCTTCCAGTAATTGGAAATGATCCAACTAATATTGACGAAAAAAAGGCCATCAGCATGATTCGTTATGCCATCAACAATGGTGTGAACTTTATGGATACTGCATACCCCTATCATGGCCTCAGTTTGGATCAGGGAGGTTCAAGTGAGCCATTCTTAGCAAAAGCATTGAAAGACGGGTACAGGGAAAAGGTGAAGATAGCTACAAAACTCCCAAGTTGGGCAATAGAAACCAGAGAAGATATGGACAGATACTTGAATGAACAGTTGGAGCGTCTCGAGACAGATTGCATTGATTTTTACATGGTTCACGGTATAAACAAAACCTACTGGGAAAATTTGAAAGAATTAGGTTTTGAGGAGTTTTTGGATGGGGCCATTGCTGATGGGAAAATAAAATATGCAGGCTTTTCGTTCCATCACAGGCTTGACTTCTTTAAAGAGGTAGTTGACCATTACAATTGGTCTTTCTGTTTGATTCAGTATAATTATCTGGATGAAGATTACCAGGCAGGAAAAGAAGGCCTGGAATATGCATACCAGAAAGGTTTGGGTGTGGCTGTTATGGAACCCTTAAGAGGTGGGCAGTTAGCTACCAACATCCCACAAGAAGTCCAAGAAACATTTAACGAGTCAGATGTGAAGAGATCCCCTGCAGAGTGGGCTTTAAGATGGATCTGGAACCACCCTGAAGTATCAGTGGTCTTAAGTGGAATGAACACCATGGACCAGCTTAAAGAAAATCTGAAAATTGCAGAAGAAGCACAGCCCAATTCACTAACCGATACAGAATTAGAGAGTATAGATCAAGCTAAATCAGTTTTTGAAGAGAAATTGAAAGTTAACTGTACCGGCTGCGGTTACTGCTTACCCTGTCCTTCTGGTGTAAACATCCCTGAAAATTTCGCAAAATATAACGATTATTTCCTGTTTGGTGGTCCAGAAACGAAGGAAGAATACCAATTTCATTATATGGCACTTATAATGGAAAATGAAAGAGCATCATCATGTATTGAATGCGGTGCATGTGAAAAACACTGCCCCCAGAACATTCCAATAATTCAGGAATTGAAGAAGGTTAAAGAGTTATATGAATGAATATTTTTTATTGGTTAATTAATCATCTGGTGATTGATTTACATCTATTGAAAGGCAAGATTGGTTATTCAATCCTTAATTGAAAAGATATCAACCTTTTTTTTAACGAAATGTGAGATACTGGATGATGAAAAATTGAATTACCTTTTTATATTTTTTTTAAACAAAAAAAATGAGCTTAAAACTGATAGTAATTAGGATATTTTCCAAATTACCAATTGGTAATTACCCAATGGTTAGAAAAATTACTTTAAGTTAGTTTAATACTTTCTTGTATAGTGATTGGTTATTTTTATCGTAAAACAATCCTTAGAATGTTTTGAAAAACTTTCTAAAATGATTATTCAACATAATTTAGAAAAAATGGAGAATTTAATATGAATTTTAACATGTACGTACCTACAAGAATCTTATTCGGACCAGGAGAATTAAATAATTTACATGAACAAAAAATGCCTGGAAAGAAAGCTATGGTGGTTATATCCAATGGAAAATCCACAAAAACAAACGGCTATCTAAAAAGAACTGAAGAGCAGCTGAAACTAGCAGGTGTAGAAACTGTATTATTTGATAAAGTGGAAGCAAATCCCTTGAAATCAACTGTTATGACAGGAAGTGACATTGCCAGAGTTAATGATTGTGATTTCATAGTAGCTTTAGGTGGTGGAAGCTGTATAGATGCATCAAAGGCAATCGCAGTAATGGCAACCAATAATGGGGACTACTGGGATTACATTCCTTCAGGAAGTGGAAAAGGAAAACCAGTTAATAATAAACCACTTCCTGTAGTGGCTATTACAACAACGGCAGGTACCGGATCTGAAGTGGATCCCTGGGCTGTTGTTACACATGAAGAAAATCATGAGAAAATTGGAAGGGGTGGCGATGATACGTTTCCTGTGATTGCTGTTGTAGATCCTGAACTTATGACAACTGTTCCACCAAAATTAACAGCATATCAGGGCTTCGATGCATTATTCCATAGTGTTGAAGGCTACGTTTCTAAAGGAGTCAATCTCATGAGCGACATGTACGCCATCACAGCAATTGAAAATGTATCACGTAACCTGGAAAAGGCAGTTAAAGATGGAAACGATTTAGAGGCACGTGAAAAGGTTGCTTTTGGAAGCACACTTTCTGGTGTGGTTGAGAGTGTGGGTCTTTGTACAAGCCAGCATGCATTAGAACATGCAATGTCAGCATTCCATCAGGAACTTCCACATGGTGCAGGTCTCATCATGATCAGTAAAGCCTACTTCACACACTTGATTAATAAACAGGCCTGTGATGATAGATTTGTAAAAATGGCCCAGGCCATGGGCATGGGAGATGCAAAAGAACCTATGGACTTCATCACTATGATGGAAAACTTAATGGAAGATTGTGGAGTTTCAAACCTCAAAATGTCAGATTATGGAATCAAACCCGAAGAAATGGAAACATTAGCAAAGAATGCAAAGGAAACCATGGGATTCCTATTCGATACAGATAGGGTTGAACTTAGTATTGAAGATTGTGTGGCAATTTACGAGGCTTCCTACAATTAAAGATTTAAGATAAAAGAGCTTGAAGCAAGAAAATACCGGATTTAAAATATTCTTGGAATCCTGAGGTAAACAAATGCGATCAAAAGATATCTTTGAACGTGATAAATCAGGTGAACAAATTTCACTCAACGACCCTGAATATTACAAGATCAAGGATGTAATAATCGAAGCACAGAGAATCACTGCAGAATTGAATAATTCCTACCATGATGAGGAAGAAGTCAGAAAATTGTTTTCCCAGCTGACTGGGGTGGACGTTGATGAAACATCCTGGCTCTTACCTCCTTTCTACACAGATTTTGGCAAAAATATTCGGGTGGGGAAAAATGTGTTTATCAACCACGCCTGCACTTTCATGGATAGAGGAAGCATAACTCTAGAAGATGATGTTTTAGTCGGTCCGAAAGTCAACCTAATTACAATCAACCACCCACTGGATCCATCCGAAAGGCAATCCACCATATCAAATCCCATCATAATCAAGAAAAACGCTTGGATAGGTGTGGGGGCTATGGTAATGCCTGGTGTTACAATTGGGGAAAATTCTGTAGTGTCCGCTGCTGCTGTTGTCACCAAAGACGTTCCACCAAATACTGTGGTGGCAGGCATTCCAGCAAAAGTTATCAAAACAATCGAATGAAAAATGCGTAAATGGGGCAGGTGCTCTTCACGGCACGAAGGGATAAGAATGGTTTAACATTTTAGAAGAAGTAAGATGAAAAATTTTAAAGGAGATATAATATGGATAAATCAAAGGATTTAAGTGAAAGTGTAATCTTCCCAAAGGGAGAAAAACTTCCGGAACAGTTTAGTAAGTATTTTACAGGTACAGCATATCTTAGCATGCTAGTACCAGGCGATGATGAATTTAACTGCCCAATAGGCAATGTAACCTTTGAACCGGGTTGTAGGAATAACTGGCACAAGCATCCAGGCGGACAGATTCTGTTGGTAACAGGCGGACGTGGTTACTATCAAGAGGAAGGAAAGCCGGCACAAGAACTTAAGCCAGGTGATGTGGTAAAGATCCATCCACATGTAAAGCACTGGCATGGAGCCACAGCCGACAGCTGGTTTGTGCATCTCTCCGTTGAGACAAATGTTACTGCAGGACTAGCAGAATGGCTGGAACCTGTAACAGATGAAGAATATAAGAATTTAAAAGTTACCAGAGAGTCCCAATAGCTGAGAAGAGAATATTGGTGCAGATAATATTGAATTTACAGATGAAGAATTATCTGTTTTAAATGACATATTATTAAATATTGAATTGCAGGAAGTAGAGTGGATAGAGTTAAAAAAGACTATTGAAGACAACGGAGGTAGGAAAATGAAAGTATTGTTGGTAAATGGAAGTCCTCATAAGAAAGGCTGTACCTTCACGGCCCTTACTGAAGTGGCGGAGACTTTGAATAAAGAAGAAATTGATACAGAAATTTTTTGGGTAGGGACCAAACCGCTTGTTGGGTGCACTGCCTGTATGAAATGTATTGAAATAGGGTGCTGTTCTTTTAATGACTGTGTCAACGATTTTCTGGACATAGTCCCAGATGCCGATGGATTTATCTTCGGTTCTCCAGTGCATTATGCCGCCGCGAGTGGTGCGATAACATCCTTCATGGATCGTGTCTTCTATGCTGACCTGTTGGGAGGTAGACAGTCTTTTTACTTAAAACCAGCTGCAGCCGTTATTTCTGCCAGGAGAGCGGGAACAACAGCCACATTCGATCAGATCAATAAGTATTTCACCATTTCGGAGATGCCTATTATTTCTTCCCGCTATTGGAACATGGTTCATGGAGCAAAGCCTGAAGATGTGAAAAAAGACCTGGAAGGACTGCAGACTATGCGTGTACTTGCAAGGAACATGGCATGGTTTTTGAAGTGCAAGGAGGCTGGCACGAAAGCTGGTGTACCGTTCCCAGCAAGGGAAGAAGGTATCTTCACCAATTTTATTCGTGAATAAGCAGAATAGCAGTCATACATCCCCAAGGACGCCTAATTTTCCTAAAGAAGAATAATTGTTATTTAAAATGTTTGGAATAAGTAAAAAGAAAGTGAGGGACAAATGATGAATTTAAAAGAAGAGAAATGTCTGATAGCTTATTTTTCACGTGCCGGGAATAACTATGTTAATGGAAGGATTGTGAATTTGTCTATCGGTAACACAGAGGTAGTAGCAAAGATGATTCAGGAAATGACAGAAGCCGATGTTTTCCAAATTGATCCTGTAAATTCTTATCCTGAGGATTATATGGAAACCACTGAAATAGCCCAAAAAGAACTGGGTGAAAATGCCAGACCAGAGCTTTCCGCTCATTTAGATGATATGGATTCTTATGATGTAATATTCTTGGGTTATCCCAACTGGTGGGGAACGATGCCAATGGCTGTGTTTACATTCTTGGAAGAATATGATTTTTCTGAGAAAACCATTGTTCCATTTTGTACACATGAAGGAAGCGGGTTAGGTCGCAGCGAAAAGGATATTGCGAAAGTTTGTCCGAAAGCAAGGCTTTTAAAGGGACTGGCTATCCATGGCGCTTGTGCAAGTGATGCAAAAAAGGATGTTACAGATTGGTTGAGTAACATTTTATGAAGATGTAAATAATCGGATTCTGAATTCCGATTAGAATGGAAGAGAGGTTGAATTATGCGTATAAGTGAAAATGCAAAGAAAAACCATGAAGAATTGTTTCCAGATCATGAATCAACACTAAAAATAACAGATCCAGAACTCATTGAAATCTTCGATAATTTTGCCTTTGATGAAGTACTCAGTTATGGGAATCTGGATACAAAGACCCGATTAATGGTTATTTTAGGGTCACTGATTGCAAGTCAGACTTTAAGTGAATATGAGGTAATGCTTGTTGGTTCTCTTAATGTTGGTGTAAGTCCCATTGAAGTTAAGGAGATAATGTATCAAGCTGTACCCTACGTTGGTATTGCAAAGGTGTTTGATTTTATCCATGTCACAAATGAGATACTGGAAAGTAGAGGAGTAAAACTACCATTAGAGGGTCAATCCACAACTTCACCAGAAACAAGGCATGAAAAAGGGTTAGAAGTTCAAAAATCAATTTTTGGTGGGATAATTGATAAAATGTACGAAGAATCACCTGAAAATCCGATTCATATCCAAAAATATTTATCTGCAAATTGTTTTGGTGATTACTACACCAGAAATGGGTTGGATGTAAAAACAAGAGAACTTTTAACCTTTGCCATGATCTTGTCGTTAGGAGGATGTGAAGCACAGTTAAAGGGACATATTCAGGGCAATTTAAATGTTGGAAATGATGAAGAAACATTACTCAGCACAGTTACACAGTTATTGCCCTATATAGGTTATCCAAGAACGTTAAATGCAATCAATTGTTTAAATGAAGTGATACCAGAATAAATAGTAAAAAAATAGTGGATTAATTAAGAATTTGATTAGTTCAGGTTTTAAAAGCTTTTTAGATTAGAGGATCTGGTATTTTGGCGTTGGGTTTGTCTTTTAATCCTCCAATTTTTTCTAGTCTTGTTTTTAGGAATTTTTCTCCGGCTTCTGTAGGTCCAAATATGGGTACAGATGCACCGACCTTGAAGATTTCCCTATCTTTACCCACTTCGTTGATGTATTTGGATGCACAGCTTGTGATTACATCTGCAGTGTTGAACATGGCTTTTGCATCTTCTTCGGACATTTCAGTTACATGAGCTGCAAATATGTAGATATTGACATCTTCTTTTTCCTTTTCGATTCCACGAAGCTTTTTGGCATCCTCTGGTAATACAACTGAAACTGCAATGTTCCTGTAACCCATGTCAATGGCCTTTAAAACACCTTTTATCTGGTTAATTTCAGCTGTTTCAGGGTTGAGAACATTTTCAGGTCCAATAGTTTCTATGATCTTGGTAATTGGTGTTGTGCTTATGAAAGCTGATATTCGACCGGCCATTCCCTGAACAAATTCAGGATCTGTTAAAATCACTGTTCCGCACCCTTCACTGACGATAACAGCACAATCGATCATGTTTTCATCGAGTAGTGTGCTCAAGGTTTCAGATACTCCGAAGGATAAAAAATCCTTCATACGCAACTTTCTTTCAGGTGTGCACATTCCAAAGTCTTTAATTCGAAATTCTATATTTTTTTGCACGGCTTCAGATGTGATCTCTTTGATCCCTCTGTTTTTATCAAAAATAGGACAGTAATTGATTTTAGGTTCTCCCACCTCAACAACCTTTCCATCCCTTACAACGACCCGTGTTCTACCAAGGGCTTCAATTATATGTTCATCCACGATATCACCTGTAAAAGAATTGATATACATAATAAGTGAAAAGACAATTTAACTCTTTTTAAAACGAATAAACTAAACTCCCATTTTAGTACCAAATATTTTAAATGAACGTATCCAAAAAGATGTGCAGCTCCTTGGGTATGAAATGGGGCCACACAAGTAAAAATAGGGTTTATTTTTGTATGATGAATAAGTAAAAAAATTCCAGTTAAAACAAAGTTCACCTTAAACTGGTATTTTTTAGAGAAAATGATTAAAAATAGGTTATATGATAATTCCCTGTGATCATTCCTCTGATCCTATAGCAGTACATTCCCAGGGTTGAGCTTCTGTATCAATGGTGGCGAATAGATCAGTTTCTACGTCCTCAAATAGATCCTCACAAGTGAATTTTAAATCTGCAGATTTTTTAACGGGATACATTCTGCCTCTTGCACTTTTAACAACTATATCACCCTCTCGGGTTATACCAACTACTAATTGTTTTATTTCCTTTGCCATAATCCCACACTCCCATTTTTAGAATTGATTGTTTATTGTAATTACCTAAAAAAATCTCTAGAAAACTAGGTTTTTCCATTTACATATTATATTAATCAAGGTATAAGTAGATTATTTTAATAAATTAATGGTTCAACCAGAACTAGAAAATAAAAATAAGCTGATCAATCGTTGAATTTCTCTTCTAGCTCATTAGCAGCATTATATATTAATTTTGTTAATTCTATCCCTTCTTTTTCTCCCAATATTTTTGAATATCTTTTGTATAGGTTTTGCCAGCATTCATCTATTTCTTCTTTTAAATTTTCTCCTTTTTCTGTGGGATAAATATGTGAAACTTTTCCTTCGGCCTTTCGGGTGGCTAATCCTTTGATTTCAAGTTGATCTATAAATCTTGAGGTTGTTGAAGGTTTGATATTTAATATTCTGCTTAATTCAATTTGTGGAAGTCCAGGTTCTGTGTTAATGGCCATTAAAGCAAAGGTATGGGATGTTGAGAGTCCTATCTTTTTAAATTCTTCATCAGCCATTTTGTTTATGAGTCTGTTGAGTTTATTACTTGCAAAATATAGGCAGCTGCATAGGGTGTCTTCGCATCTGGCATCTTTTTTCATCTAAATTCACCTGATTTTATAGTTCTCTTGGAAAGGATATATCGAAACGTTTATATATTGTTTGTGCATACAACATAAAATTAGTTGTACATACAATTAAGTGTGGAGGAAAAAATATGGAAAAAATAGATATAGGAAGGAATGGATTCGTTTATCCAATGCCAGTTGCACTTTTAGGAACAAATGTAAATGGTAAAGCCAATTTCATGGCACTTGGATGGGTGATGAGGGCAAGTATGAATCCACCACTTTTAACTGTTTCTGTAAATAAAAATCACCTCACAAACAAAGCTATTCGCGAAAATAAAACCTTCAGCGTCAATTTTCCAAGTGTGGACATGATGGAGAAAACTGATTACTGTGGATTGGTATCTGGAAAAAGCACAGATAAATCATATCTATTCGAGATCTACTATGGAAACCTAGAAACAGCACCGATGATTGAAGAATGCCCATTATCCTTGGAGTGCAAGTTAATCGATATTTACGAAATGCCTACAAATGATCTCTTCATTGGAGAAATAGAAAGCACCTACACTGAAAAACAATATTTATCAGATGGTAAACCAGACATCAAAAAGATGAACCCTGCAGTTCTAACCATGCCAGATAACAACTACTGGAGTGTGGGTAAAAACACAGGTAAAGCCTGGGACATTGGAAAAAACCTAAAAAAATAGAAAATTTAAACTAAAAGCCACAGCAAAAGTTTTCAAGGATTTTTCTCTTAGAAAAAAATTGGAGATATTCCTCTTTGACCAAAAAGGTTTATAACACCAAGTTATAATAGTTGCTTAAGCAATGATTATGGGGTGTTCCATGGAAAAAAATGAATTGATCGATCTGGATGATTTCTTGATATACCAAATATATGGATCCGCACGTTTGTTACGTTTTAAACTTCAAAAGTTACTGGATGCAAATGAACCAAACTTCACACCAGAACAGGCCTTTTTACTCTACAAATTGTATATGAAGGATGGTCAGTCCCAGAGACAGCTTGCAGATAAAATTCTAAACGATTATCCAAACATAACTAGACTTATTGACAAACTAGAAAAGAAGGGATACGTGCGCAGGGAAATCGCTGAGAACGATCGTAGAATGTTCAAGATATACATGTCAGAGAATGGCAGATCTCGTTTTAAGAGTTATATTCCTCTAATAATGGATGAAAGAGAAAAATTATTGGAGGGTGTCAGTTCTGATGAGGAAAAAATCGTTAAAAGTGTTTTAAAACGTATAGAAGAAAATGTACGGAAATATTCCTCATAATCTTTTTTATTTTTTCCAGTTTTCCAGACTAAATCTTTAAATAATAGTTGCTTAAGTAACTATTATAAAAGTAACCATTACTAAAGTAACTGAATTGAAAATATATTAAAATTACGAAAGTTGGCTTCATTTTTAGTCAATAATACACTGTTGAAGATGGTCAAATGATAAAAGAAGCGATTAAAATATTTAAAAATGATCTTAAAACCATTAGAAACCTGCCATTACTCGTTGTTTTTTTGCTGGTTATAGTTTGTTTACCCTCACTCTACATCCTGCTCACTGTTCCATCGGTATGGGATCCATATTCTCAAACCTCGAATATTGAAGTTGCTGTGGTTAACAATGATTTAGGTTACACCACCAATGGAACCTACTACAACGTTGGAAATACATTGGTAGAGGAATTAAGAAGTAATAAAAATTTAAGCTGGCAGTTCGTTGATAAAAATACTGCATTGGCTGGTGTTAAAAATGGAAAATACTACGCAGCATTAATAATTCCAAGTGATTTTAGTGAAAATTTGCTTTCCATAGAAACTACACATCCAAAGCGGGCTAAAATACAGTACATAGACAATGAAAAATTGAGTCCAATTGCAACAAGACTTACCAGTGCTGGAGCCGATGCAGTGCAAAATAAAATCAACGATGAGATAGTTAAGACCATTGATGGGATTATCTTTGGTAAACTTAGTGATACAGGGGAGTTAGCTAAAGAAAACAAAGCACAGTTTCTTAAATTAAGATCATCTGTAAATGAGTTGAATGGAAAGATTACTACCATTGATTCATCCATATCCGAGGCAAATTCAGATATGAGTACTGTAAACCAGATATGGCCCAAAATCAGCGCAGCACTGCCTGAAATACAAAAATATTCCAACTACGCAAGGAAAAATTATGATTCGATATACCATCAGATCCTATCGGATCCACAGAAATCCTTAAGCAAAGTTCAGAACATGGAATCAGAGGTCAACACAACAATAACTGGCCTGGAATATGTTGATGCTATTTTAACCAGTTTATACAACGCAACAGGGGACCAAGAATTAAAACCAGTCATTGCCCAGGTTGAAGAAAACATCAACAAAGCCAATCAGGTTCTGCTTGTTTTAAAAGATGTAGAAAGTGCTATAAAAGATGGTAAAAATCCAAAAGGAAAACTGGCAGAGTTAAAATCTTTAATTGATCAGATGGATGATGGAGTGAATACTTTAGCAGCCAACAAAGCAAGTATAAATCAGAAGATTAACAATGCAGCTGCCACACTAACTCTTGTTAACTCAAAGTGGCCTGCAATTAGGAGTGCCATCCCAATAGCTGCAGCCAAACTTAACTCAATAGATGAGGAGGATATAGATAAGTTGATCTCCTTTTCAGATACTGATCAGGACGATGTTAAGAATTATTTTGAAAGCCCGGTGGAACTGGATAAAGAAAGTATGTATCCTATGGAGAATTACGGGTCTGCCCTTGCTCCATTTTACATTGCCTTATCCTTGTGGATAGGATGTCTTATATCTGTGGCCATAGTAACTGTACGCGTGAAATCAAATAAATATGGAGCTAGAGCTGCTTATTTTGGAAGGTTGAATCTATTTTTGATGATAGGAATGTTCCAGGCTTTACTCATTGCACTGAGTGCGTTGTTCTTGAATGTACAAAATTCATCGGCAGCACTACTGACTGTAACCATACTGATGATAGGTGCGTGCTTCATGGTGATCTTGTATTCCCTGGTTTCAATCTTTGGAAGTCTGGGAAAGGTAATGGCAGTTGTGTTGTTGATCCTACAAATTGCCTCATCAGGAGGAGTTTATCCTGCAGAACTCCAATCTGGCTTCTTCCAGACTATACAACCCTTTTTACCAATGACCTATGCTATAAGAACCCTAAGGGAAGTGGTTGCAGGAGTTTTATGGACGAGTTACTGGTACAACCTGGGGATATTGTTCCTGTTTGCAGGTGCAACCCTGGGGCTAACTCTCTTGATTGTAGGGAAAATAAAAGATTCTCAGGGTCTTGAGGAAAAATTAAAGGAGAGTGGTTTGGTTGAATAATTTCTAAAACCTACTATTTTTTACTCTTTTTCCTCATATCACGTTAACTGAACAATAATCAGGAAAAGATTCACTGATAAGATCATAATACTGAAAAAGATTTATATCATGAAACTTTTAATTAATCTAGAGGGTAAGCTATTAAAAGAGGAAACCCTCTTCCTTTTCCATTGGAGGTGAGAAAAATAGACAATAAAATTATTGCAGCAATAATAATAGTTCTTTTGATTTTAGTTGGAGCAGTTTACGTTTTTGGAAATCAAAACTCCAGCACGCCCATGAATAATACCACAAATACATCCACCAATGATACCCTTACACAGTCCAATGCCACAACCTCAATACAGAACACCACCACTAAGACAGAAAAAGCAACTAAAACAACAAATAACAAGCCACATGTAAAAATATCTGCAGCAGAAGCAAAAAAACTTGTAGAACAAAACGGGCAGGATGGAGGAGTCCCCAGTTCCTACAAAGCAGGCACACCTACTCTAATTAAAGTTGCAGGGGAATATTACTGGAAAGTACCCTATTTCGGTGATTATATGTATGTGAATGCAAACACTGGTGATGTGGCCGCGCTATTATAGAGTTTACTCACCACTTTTTTTATTTTAGAAATTCCAGAGTATTTTTATCTGCCAATTAAAAAAATACATTATGGATATATTGTTCACTCAAAAAAAGGTCAATGCATAATTGTTATTCAATTAGGGTTGTAGGTTCTGTAATTATACCACATAACACTCCTAAAAATATAATCACGACATTTACAATCAATTTTAAAGGATTCAACGTATAACCACGATTACTGTAACGGGTTGCACATGATTTTTCACTTCTTTTTAAAATTTTACCAATTTCCTTAAAGTTATAACCTTTCTCGCGTAGTTTACACATTTTGATATCTTCATCAAGGGTCCATCTACAACCTAAACGGCTGTCCTGCTCTTCACTCATCATAACCATCTTCTAAACAAATTAGAATTATACAGTTCTTCATGTAAATGTCTATTATATCTATCACATTTAAATTGATCTTTATGGATCAAAATTTAAAGAGTTAAGGATAATTTTTGTCAAATGGAACTGAAATTAAAGATACAAATTTACTTCGTTATAGGACCGTTTAACGAAGTAAAATTACATCATCAAATTCTGCGGATCTGAAACTTGTAAAGATGTGCCGATATCACTTGTGTGGTATATACCTATCGATCCATTTGGAGCAGATTTGCACATTTTTGAATTTAGAGGTAAAACTCCAGAAATTTCAGTGAAAATAATGGAAGTAATATTTGTATACTTAACTAATAATACTAATTCTTTTGTATCTTCTTGGATTTATTAAACCAATAAAAAATTCAATTATCCTACAAATCTGTTTAAAAGTAGGACATTCAAAAAAAAAGATTTTTAAAAAAAAATCTTCAAAAAATTTTCAAAAGTTTAACAGAGGGAATAAATTTGCCCATCAAAATCCCAATAGATCAAGCACCTTCTTTTCAACATGCCTGTTCTGACCCTGGCATGGGAAATTATGTGGATAAAGTACTGGATTGAAATTCAGTTCAATGATACTGTGATTGTTTTCATCAGGTTTTGCTTTTACATCCTGAATGATCATATCCACTCCGCATATTTTTGCATTTACAGCCCTTGCTGAATCCACTGCAATGGTCTTGTACTCGTCCAATACATCATCTGTAAAGTCAATGCTGTCGCCACCGGTGCTGATGTTGGAATTCTGTCTGAGGTACACAACCTCACCTTTTTCTGGAACAAAATTTGCATCCTTCCCTTGAGAAGCAAGGTGATTCTCTTCAACAATTCCCATGCTGATCTTTTCAAGTGGAGTAACATGGCCATTACCCCTTAGAGGACTTTTATTTTTTTCAGCAACCAGTTCCCTGATACTGTGGAGTCCATCTCCCACAACATTTGCTGGAACTCGGTGCATCACTCCAAGCACTTCCCCAGCGATCACTAAAAACCTGTATTCCTTGCCTGGTATGAATTCTTCAATCATGACTGAGTTATCATATTTTAATGCCTGTTCAACCGCACTTTTATAATTCTCATGTGATTTCAGGCCCCTCAGTATTAGAACGCCCTCTCCAAAGTTCGTGGATTTGGGTTTTATCACAATATCCCTACCTTTGACGTTTGGATACTTTTTTAAAGCTTCCTCCATATTATCTACAGTTGTACTCTTGGGCACGTTGATACCGTGTTTCTTAAGAATTAACTTGGTCACTTCCTTGTTTTCCATGATCAATGGAGTTATGTACGTGTCTGCAGATGTCTTGGTTGCCTGTTTCACGTATTCAACCTTGTTACCCTTCTTTAAACGGATGAAATTATCCTCCCAGTCCAGTACATCAACCTCAACACCCCTCTTTAATGCTTCAGTTATAAGAATCTGTGTTGAGAGTTCAAGTCCTTCAAAGTTTTTCGTCGACATGATCAAACTTCCTGATGCTGTTTTTATGTGAATTGGTTACTGCATACCTTGTCCCAAATTCTAAAAAGTCTTCATTTCTACTTTTCATTTCCCTGTGTATGATTTCTGATGGCAGTAAGGATGTATCAAAAAGATTTTGATATTCCTTTTCAACGATTATGAGATATCTGTCATCTCCCGTGCTTTTGTAAATAAGCTCTGCTAAATCTTTTAACCTTCCGAATATTTCTTTTCCCCATGATTTCAAACTAACTGCTCCTTCATCATATTTTTGAAGCACTAAATCTTCTTTTCTCCCATAAAGAGCCACTAAATGATGGTTTAAGTTTATTACTTCATTTTCCTTCTTGTTTAGGGGAGAACTTTCTTCAAACAAACAGAAGAGCAGGAAGATCTGGAGAAAATACATTTCGTCAATGTTTAAACCAATCCTTTCAAATGGATTCAAATCTAAAATCCTTACCTCAATATATTGCACGCCTCGTTTTTCAAGGGCATCCAACTGGGTTTCTCCCTTGATTATATTCTGTTTCAGTCGAATTGAAGAGTAAAATTCGTTTTCTTTTTGTAAAACATTCTCATTGAGCTGTATCTGAGAACCATCCTTGAATGTGCCCAACTGGGAGTACTCTGGATTTTTGGTCGCCATCATCCTGCGAAGCTTAGCAGAGTACTCTTCCAGACTGTTGAAGTACATATCCTGCTTGTGTTTGAAAGCATTTGAGTATCCAAATCTGCTCACGCGTAGGGACGTTGCATACTGATTGAAATTTTCAATAAAATCCACACAACACTGACAAGAGTTTTGAATCAGTTCAATCTCATTTTTTATAACTGGATAGTAACTGGAATGGTAGAATGGCGATGCACCGAAAAGATAAATCAACAACCAGCGATAGCGTAAAAAGTTTCTTGCAAGTGCAAAATGTATCTCATCAACAAATGAACGTCTATCCTTTCCATTTCCAAATTGCTCGTAGAGATGATCAACCATCCCTTCGCCGAAGGAAAAATTGTAGTGTATTCCAGATATCATCTGCATTTTCTTGCCGTAACGCAGTGCCAGCCCTTTTCTATATGTTTCCATATCCCTTCCATTCCTTGAATCAGAAAACCTTGCAATGGGAATATCGTTTTCATCTGGAAGTTTTGGAGGCATGCTAAGTGGCCATAGCAGTTCATTGTTTATAACATTCTCAACCTCAACGGTTATTGCATCTAATTCTGCATATGCTTCTTCAATTGACCTGAAGGCTGGAGTTATCATCTCAATTTGGCTTTCAGAAAAGTCCGTGGTGATACGTGGATTTTCGGTTTTATCTCCAAATACTGAAGGGTGAGGTGTCAGTGCAAGGTCACCTGAAGGGAGAATCCTTTGAGACTCTTTCTCCAGGCCGAAATTGCCCTCTACCAGGAGTTTTCCCCTGTCATCCTTTAAAAAAGACTTTGATATTTCTGAAAAATTCCAGTTCATATAATCCTCTTTTTATCTTTTTTTGAGCAAATCCTACTCCAATTCAGTACTCAGGTTTGTAAATAAATAGAAACATAAAAAGAAATGCTTAATTACAGGATTCATATTAACTTGTATCTAAAACACCTATTTCTTTAACTATCGGTTATCCAATATTTATATTTGTCGGTTGCACTTTTTAGTTACATTGCAATGATACAATTTCATAAAAAATAAAAAAACAAACCCTTTTTAAGTTTAAAACAAAAACTCCACCTATGGAATCAACCGACAGCAAAAAGATCTTGATGGTACTCTTTCTTGGAGTTTTTATTGGGTCCCTTGATCTGGGTATTGTAGGCCCAGCACTGCCTGCAATCCAATCCTACTTCGGAGTGAACGAGAGAATGGGCTCCTGGCTCTTCACCATATATATCCTTTTTCTCATGATAGGAACACCCTTAATGGCAAAACTTTCAGATACCTATGGAAGAAAGACTCTTTACATAGTGGACGTTCTTCTATTTGCCATTGGTTCACTTGTAACTATATTCGCATTATCATTTGAAATGATCCTTCTTGGAAGGGCCATCCAGGGATTTGGAGCTGGAGGCATATTTCCCGTTGCAAATGCAGTCATTGGAGACAACTTCCCCCCAGAAAAACAGGGTAATGCAATGGGAATCACAAGTTCTGTATGGGGATTATCTGGAGTTTTAGGTCCAGTGTTCGGGGGATTACTCCTTAAATATGGTTGGCAATGGCTTTTCGTTATAAATATACCTTTGTCTATCTTCATAATAATTGCAAGTCTCTACGTACTCCCTAAAAGTAAAAAAATCAATGAAGTGTACTTCGACTGGAAGGGGCTCTCTGTACTGGGAGTGCTTGTAACTTGCCTTGCCTATGGAATTAACCAGATCAACACCACCAATGTACTGGCCAGTCTATCCTCCATGGAGGTTTTACCATTTTTATTTGTTGCTTTGGTACTGCTTCCAGTTCTTTGGAAGGTTGAAAACAGTGCAAAGGACCCTCTTATCCAGATAGACCTCTTCAAAAGCCGGGAAGTTAAACTCCTTGGAACCTTCTTCATTGGGACTGGATTGACCCAGGCTGCAACGGTTTTCATACCTGCATTTGCAGTGGTTGCCCTATCCCTAACAACCTCAAATGCCAGTTTGATGGTCATGCCAATGGCCATTGCAATGGCAGTTGGAGCACCCATCGTAGGAAAACTCCTGGACTCAGTTGGATCCAAGATCATCATGATAGGAGGTACATCAGTACTTGTAGTTGGCCTTTTCATCATGGGACTCTTCCCAGAATCATTCTACCTCTTCATAACTGCAGGTGTGCTCATTGGAGTTGGTATGGCCACGGTCATAGGTTCACCACCAAGGTACATCATGATCGTTGAGAGCCCACCAAAACACAGGGCATCAGGCCAGGCACTCATAAACATAAACAGCAGTGCAGGGCAGCTTATAGGTGGAGCACTCATCGGGGCAATAATAGGATCCCAAGCAGGGAAGATGGGAGGTTACCAGTCCGCCTTCATGATCATGGGGTGCGTTGCCATAGTAATGACGGTTCTCAGCCTTGGCCTTAAAAGCCGAGCTGAACAACTTGAAACCATGAAAAAACACTTTGAAAATCATTATGAATGATTTTAATGGGAGTGCAGATTTATTAATTCATTAATTACACTATTTCCTTTTTTTACGGTCCACAACAACAAAACTTTAAATAGGATCCACGACATAAATGGAAACAGTTTTTATATAGACCAGTCACTATAACATGGTTTTGGTAACATGGACGATGAAATGAGCACACGCGAAAGGATACTCATGGCTGCAACACACCTTTTTCAGTTGAAAGGTTATCATGCAACAGGCCTGAACGAGATATTAAGGAAAAGTAACGCACCCAAGGGTTCCCTTTACTATTACTTCCCTAATGGAAAGGAACAGCTTGCCCTGGAATCTATTGAGTTGACCAAGGTATTCGTTGAGGGACTTATAAGGGAGAAACTTTCAAGGATAGATGATCCTGCTGAAGCCATTAAAAGTGCAATTCAAGAGATGGCTGAAAACCTGGACACCGATGAAAGTGAAAAAATTTCCCTTAAAAGTACTAAGAAGGTTTCTGTTAACCTCGTTGCACTTGAAACATTTTCAAGCAATGAAAATTTAAGAAAAGCCTGTGAATCTGCATTTGATGCATGGCAGAATATTTATGCAGAAAAACTGATTCAGGGAGGTTTTTCAAGGCAAAAGGCTGAAAAATTAAGTATGGTAATTCAATCAATGGTTGAAGGAGCCATAGTTATGTCCCTGACCAAAAAAAGTGATTCACCTTTTTTAGAGGTTGCAGAAGCCATTCCATCCATATTAACCAGAAGATAAGAACTAACGATCATTAAGCTTTTTTTTAATGATTTTTTTAATAAATATTATTAGACCATCCTAATCAGTAGGTTGAGGATGCAGATTCCCGATTATGTAGACTGGTCTAATACAGGAGAGTATTCATAGATGACTTTAAATTCGAAGGAAAATAATTTCTCAATCAATAAAAATAACACTAAAAAAATCTTATTTGTAATTTTACTTGGCGGATTCATATCCATGTTAAATGAAACTGCCTTAAACATTGCATTTCCACATATAATGTTGGAGTACAGTATTTCAGCTGGAACTGTGCAGTGGTTAACCACAATATACGTTCTTGTTTCAGGTATTGTATTCCTTATCAGCGCCTTTCTTATTCAGCGTTTCTCAACAAGAAAATTATTCCTATCCTCCATGGTCTTTTTAATTATAGGAACCATTGTATCAGGAGTTTCAACGAATTTTCCAGTACTATTTGCTGGTCGTGTTATACAGGCAGTTGGAACGGGTATCCTTGTGCCTTTAGTATTTAACAGTGTGCTGGTGTTGATTCCAAGGGAAAAAATGGGATTGGTCATGGGTATTGTGAGTCTCGTTGTACTCTCTGCGCCCATGTTTGCACCGGTACTTATGGGATTTCTTATGGGAGTTATGGACTGGCACTGGTTCTTTTTAATGGTTTTAGTCTTTTTTGTGGCTACAACAATTTTAGGACTATCCCTCTTGAAGAACATCACAGAAACAAGCCATCCTAAACTGGATATTTTATCTGTTATCTTAGCTGCTATTGGATTCACTGGAATTATAATGGGTTTCAGTGGTCTGGGAGACTATGGATTAAGTTTAAATGTAACCATTCCCATGATCATTGGTGTTCTTAGCATCATAATATTTGCAATGCGCCAGTTAAGCCTGGAACATCCTTTACTCAATCTTCACGTCTTTAAGTATCCATTCTTCACGATAGGGATAATAATCAACGTTTTTAACGTTATGGTGGTTTTTGCGGTGGTGATCCTCCTTCCAATGTACCTGCAGAATGCACTTGGAAGCACATCCTTCATTGCCAGTCTTGTGATGCTGCCAGGAAGTATTTTAAACTGTTTCTTACCGATCCTATCCGGCCATATATACGATAAGCATGGAAGCAGGATCGTTATCAGTTCAGGTCTGGCCCTCATGTGTATCTCCACGATATTTTTAGCGCATCTTTCTCTTTCAACAACCCTTATAAGTGTGTTGATTATTAATTGTGCTTTATTCATAGGATCCGCCCTTTTAATGTCTCCAAATCAGACAAATACCCTGGGTAATTTGGATCCTCAGGATTATGCTTCGGGTTCAGCCATAATGACAGCGCTGCAGCAGATTGGAGGTGCAATAGGTTCATCCCTATTTGTCAGCTTCATGACATTCGGCCAACAGAATTATCTTCAAAACATCGTTAATCCAAGTTCAACACAAGAGATATCTGGATTGATATCCGGTGTGAACTTTTCATTCACGATAGGAGCCATGCTACTTGGTGTCGTATTTGTTCTGTCGCTGTTTTTAAAACATGGGGCAAAAAGCACATAAAAGAAGAAAAATGAAAAAACAGAACTAAAACTTGATTAAAGTTCTTTTTCTCTTCTTTTTAGAAGATAATCCTTTTTAGAAGATAAAATAACTATAAAATAATTTAACTTTTTTTTAATTGATTTCATTATAAAATAAAAGAATTAAAAGATAAAAAATAACCAATTATTTAAAAAAAGGAATTCTAATGTGTTGAATTAAGATTTAAAAAAATTTAAAGAACTTTTTTAAGTTTAATCCAATTTCACACCCTGAGTAACTGGTAGTCTTCG
The DNA here is from genome assembly GCF_900095295.1 of Methanobacterium congolense. Lineage (NCBI taxonomy): Archaea > Methanobacteriati > Methanobacteriota > Methanobacteria > Methanobacteriales > Methanobacteriaceae > Methanobacterium > Methanobacterium congolense. The sequence continues at coordinate 1,155,357 of NZ_LT607756.1, read as the reverse complement.
CAGCCATCCTATATCACTCTTGTAGAGCATCCTTATATCGCTTATACCGTAGCGTATCATTGCAAGGCGCTCAATTCCAAGGCCAAATGCAAGTACTGGTACGTCGATGCCCAATGGTTCCAGAACTTCCGGTCTGAACATTCCAGATCCTCCAAGCTCGATCCAGCTCTCCTTCTCAGGCAGGTAGATCTCACACTCAGTTGATAGGTAGGTGTATGGGAAGTAAGCTGGTCTGAATCTAACTTCAAATCCTAACTTCTTGTAGAACTCCTTGAGTATTCCAAGGAGGTTCTTGAAGGTTATATCCTCTCCTGCAACAATTCCCTCAACCTGGTGGAACTCGGGTAGGTGTTTGTAGGTTATTGTCTCCCTTCTGAACACTCTTCCAACTGAGAACATCTTGAGCGGTGGTTTGTTTTCATCCAAAAACCGTGTTGAAAGGCAGGTTGTGTGGGTTCTAAGCACCGTCTGCTTTGCGATCTCCCTGTTCCATGGGTACTTCCATCCCAGAGACCCTGTGGATCCACCGTTCTCATGGACAGCTCCAACCCTTTCAACAAGCTCTTCACGTGGCAACTCTGCGTATCTTGGATTTTTAACGTAGAATGTGTCCTGCATTTCCCTTGCTGCATGATCCTGAGGCTGGAACAGGCAGTCAAAGTTCCAGAATGCAGATTCCAGTATGTTTCCTCCGGACTCTGTGAATCCCATGTTAAGGAATATGGCACGTATCTCCTCGATTATCCTCTGGAGGGGGTGCATCTTACCTGGAAACGTTTCAGGATGCTCTGCATTTATATCGTAACCCCTGTAGTGGAGGGATTTCCATGCACCTGTTTTCAGCTGTTCATGTGTAAGCTGGGTTGCCTCTTCACGTATCTCAATACCAATGTCAAGGAGTTTCATTCCCTTGTCAAGGACTTTGAGTGTGTGGCTTGTTTTTTTGTCGATCTTGATTATGTTCTTACGTTTTTTAAGGTTCTTAAGGGACTTTTTAAGGTCTCCTCCAAGTTCCTGGAGGTTCACCTTTCCCTGGGTAAGGGTATCTATGAGTTCCTCGTCGCTGTCTCTTGTGGTGAGGGCAGTTTTTCCTTCATCTGTTATTGTAACGTTTCCCTTATCAACAGATGCCCATCGCTTCCTTAAAAGCCAACCAATTGCTATTTTAACATCAACAGCTTCCATACCTGATTTTTCTGGCATCTCATCCATTGAGATGGTTCCATATTTATCAAGGGCTTTTAGGAGCTGTTTTTCTGGCAGACCATTTTTTGAGTAGTCCAGGCCAATATCTGTTAGTCCTGCAAATTCCTGAACATCCTTTTCCACTTCTATGATGTCCTTGGATGCCATGGAACCTGCTGCACTCATAACTGATTTTATGTCCATATCGATGGACTCTGATATGGCTTCTGGTGAAGATTGGTAATTGAAGGATTCTAAGCTTTTTAGAACCTTCTTCTCGTAAATATGCAGTTCATCAATGACCTTTTTAAGTTTATCATCATTCATTTTTATCATCCACGATCTTAATTGTCAGTTCATAAATTTAATGATTGTCCCCAAGTGATCCCCCAAGGATCGAGACCATGATGGATGATGCCGTGAGATCCGCAGTTGTACCGGGATTCAGGTGCTTTGATACTAGCATCTCATCGAAGGCTCGAACATGTTCCAGCCCATTCTCTGCAAGGATTCCACCAGCATCCAGGAGCTCTTTTGCACCATTTGATACATCCCCAGCAACATTTTTACCGTACTTTCTCTCGATGAGTGTGTCGGGGTAGTGTGAGAGGATGGTGAGGAAGGTTTGGACAGTTGCATGGTTGAGGGTGTTTTGGGATCTAACCTCCTTGAATGTTGGATATCCTACGTCGAAGGTTACTGGCATCCTGTTTGTGAGTTCGTATGCAAGTCTGTCCCAGCCAGCTGATATTTCAAGGACATCGTACATGTTAAGGCCCTTCTCAATGAGTTCATCCTTTGCCTTGCTGCTTCCAACGTCAAGTTCATCCCTCTCACCCATACCACCTGCATCAGCTATGCTTATGGCATCGTAGAGGTTCACAGCATCTTCAGGAGTTGTTGCCCTCATTAAAACATCTACGTTCTCCCTTGTGTTCTTAAGGTCTGTGCTCATGGCTGCTGCAGCACATATAGGTGTTAGGAGCATGATTATGCCAAGGTTGGTGTTGTTTGCAACCCACTTGTTGGTTTCAATGACTGCATCCTTTATCTGTTTTCCAAGACCTATCTTATGGAAGTTTTCAGGTTCAACGTACTTCAAAGCCCTCTCTGCTGTTTGTCTCATGATGTCCCCTATGACAACTCCGCTTATTAGGAAGTCTTCAAATACCATGTCGTCGAAGTCCTGGGTTCTGTGAACGTTTCCGGGTTTTGGATGTCCGCTGACCTCCAGGACAGATGCTATCTGTGCAGCCTTTGCAATGTAATCTGGTTCCAAGTCTGATTCTCCATTAGTTTTTCATGAAATTGTTCTTTTTACCTTTAATTGATGGATATGTCAAAAAAATTATTTTGATGAATTCTATCAATTGATATTATCACTATGAATCAAATCAACAAAAATCCTCTTTTTTAAAGGCAGGTTTCCAGTCCCTCCAGAAAATCAGGCACGAAGTGGCTCACTATAAGATCTGCACCAGCCCTCTTTATTGAAAGCAGTGATTCATGTATGGATGCTTCTGTGAGATATCCTGCGTCTATTCCTGCCTTGAGCATTGAGTACTCTCCGCTGACCTGGTAGCCAATCGTTGGCATCCTGAATTCGTCCTTAACTCCCTTGATAATGTCCAGGTAAGGCATTGCAGGTTTGACTATGATCATGTCTGCACCCTCCTCCACATCGAGTTCAACCTCCCTCATGGCTTCCAGGCTGTTTGTAGGGTTCATCTGATAGGTTTTTCTATCACCAAAGGATGGTGCTGAACACACTGCATCCCTGAATGGTGCATAGAAAGATGATGCGTACTTGGCTGCGTAGGACATTATTATGGTGTCGTAGTGTCCGTTCAGATCCAGTGTTTTTCTTATTGCAGCCACCCTACCGTCCATCATATCAGACGGTGCCACGATATCTGCACCTGCCTCAGCATGGCTCAGTGCTATCTTTGAGAGGTAGTTGAGGGTTTCATCGTTGACTATCTCGTCGTTGCGTATGATTCCACAGTGGCCGTGGGACGTGTACTGGCACATGCACACGTCTGTGATAACTATGAGGTCTGTTTCTTCTTTAAGTTTCTTGACGGTTTTCTGCACTATTCCATCCTTTGCATAGGCAGATGATCCCTTCTCATCCTTTGAAAGGGGCATTCCAAAGATGATCACAGATCTGAGTCCCATATCCTCAAGTCTCTTGGCCTCAGAGACAAGGTCGTTTACTGAGTACCTGTACTGGCCTGGTATGGTATCGATATGCTCCTTCTCGCCATCTTCAAGTCCCTCCTTAACGTACATGGGGTATATGAAGTCCTCTGGGTTGAGCCTCGTTTCACTTAAAATATTTCTCAGCTGTTTTGTTTTCCTTAACCTTCTCATTCTTGTAACTGGAAACTGCATTTTATCACCGGAGATTATTTTAAAATAAATTTAAATATTTTTTATTAACTTGTTTTTTAGATTAAATTTGGATAGATTTCTTTATATCACTTAATACATCATCTATTTCTGGATAATCTTTAACCCAAATTATATTTACTCCTAATTCTCCAAATATACTTTCTTCTAGGCTTCTGAAAATATTCGATAATTTTTTGTCAGAGAATGTCCAACGATCTTTAAGAATCGCATAATGTTTTGGGCCTTTGGAATATCGACTAGAAATATTTAATAAACGTCGTAAATTAGGATCATCCATACTTAAACCAACAAAAAGGGCAGTTTTTTCCTTTAATAAATTTAATTGAATTAAATTTTGCCAGGAATAAGGATCTTTATATAAATTGTAATATTCCGTTTCAGCAAAGATTAAAGGTTTCTTTTCCCAATCAAATTCATCATCTGATATTTCTTTGGGTATATAACCATGTACATGATATATTGGTATTTCGACATTTGTTGGAATATTTTTTTCTTCAGATATTACCTTATAAGGGATACCTAAATTTTTTAGGTAAAATTCTAGTGCATCATCAAAATTATATGTTACTATGGAATAAACGCCTATTCTCCCACGAGGAGAAACACACAATTCACTTATATAATTTAAATGGGAATCTTTTTTGATGGAATGTTCATATCCTTGATAAAGTATTTCTTTAATTTTTTTATGAAAATTTTTTTTAAAAGTCTTTTTAACGAAATTAGCCCAAATTATGTTAGAATAAGACTCAAACTTTTCTTTTAATTCTTCTTTGTGGGCATATTTACTGTCATAACTTTTCAAACAGTCAAGAATTAACATCTGAATTAAGGATTTCCAATTTGGTAATCCTGTATCTTTTGAGAAACTTTTATCACAGTTTTCATTTTTACATATGGAATGGAAATCACATCTCAAAGATCCATCACTTGGCAATCCTTGATCTATACTTACCCCCGAACCTAAAAAAAGTGTTAACTCATCATTTTTGAATGCATATTTCAAAGCTTCAATATATTTTTCTTTATTTTCATTAAATTCAAAATTTGAATATCTTTCCAAGGTTTTTTGAGCTATTGTGGATTCATCATCATATTTTAAGAACGAAGGTAAACCTTCATCCAAATATTGAAACGTAATCTCAGGATAATTATTAGAAATTTCTTTTATTTTATTATTATCCCATAAAATAATATTATTGTAATTATCAAATCGTTTTTGATGATCAATTTGAGAAGGAACTACAAAAAGAAATGTTTTTATGTAGGGATAACTATTTAAAATCTTTTTTGCTAATTTAAAATTTTTTAAATTCGGGATTTTTGTTTTAACTTCAATTATAGTAGGTCCTTCTAAATCTAAAATACCTTCAGGCGCATATCCATCACTAATGTAATATTCTTTACCCTCTTTAAAAGGGTACTCAATGTAAAGATTTTTTCCTTCAGATTTTGCCAAAGCTCCAAGAAGAGATAATACATAATTTTCAGTTTTAAGGCCATAATGATTATTATCTTTCACAAAATCAACTTCCCCTCTTTTTTATATAAACATTGCTAAATATAAATTATTTTTCTTTTTATTCATCTTTTAAACTAAATAATCTTTCAAGGGATCCTCAACACCATAAGGTTTCTTCTGATAGTAACGCTTTGCATGTTCCACTATCAGCGCATGGTACTCCTGATAAACAGGAACATCCTTTGGCAGAGTGGATTCAAAGAGTTCCTTAACCTCCATGTAACCTGCCTTTTCCGGGATCAATCCAAGGTGGGAGAATATCCTCTTGGTGTAGGCATCAACAACGAATTCAGGTTTTTTGTAGGCGTAGAGGAGTATTGAATCTGCGGTTTCATTTCCCACACCCTTAACAGCTAAAATCTCCTTTCTATTAGGTGTACGGCCTTCCAGAGATATGAAGAACCTTGTAACCTCCCTCAGATACGTTGCCTTCTGGTTCAGGAATCCTGCACATCTTATTGCAGCTTTAAGTGTTTCATCAGATAGTTCCAGGAGTTTTTCAGGTTTTATGGCTTTCAGGTTGTTGAGGTTGTTTAAAGCCTGTTCTGCTGATGTCCAGGTTGTGTTCTGGGTCAGTATGGCCCCAAGGATTATCTCATAGATCTCATCATCCTTCTCAGGTAATTCATAGTTTTCTGGATGATACCCGCGCAATGAGCCGGTTTTTGTTGGATTTGAACCCTCATGGTCCATCAAAGGCCACCAACCCTGTGGCCCGTAGAGATCGTAGAGTTTTTGATATATCTTGATCAGGTGAGGAGATCCTTTCATACTCATAGATAGGACGCAATTCTATATTAATCCAGTTATAGATACACAGGGATCTGATCTATCAATCTAAACTACCATAGAAACCATTTAAAATAAAGCATCACAATAATATAAAGTAGAGAAAATAATAGGAACATTATGAATGATAATTGAATGCAGTAAATGTACATTAAGAGAATGGAAACATTCTGACCTTGAAAATCTGGTTGAAAATGCCAACAACCTAAATATAGCCAGCAACATGAGGGATGGCTTTCCATTTCCATACACCCATGAACATGGCAGACAGTGGATAGAAATTGCAAAGGATAACGATTGTTTTTTTGCAATAACAGTTAAAAATGAAGCTGTGGGTGGTATTGGCCTTACTCTTGGTGAGGATATTGAAAGAATCTCTGCAGAAGTTGGTTACTGGTTGGGAGAGGTACACTGGGGAAGGGGAATTATATCCTCAGCCTTGAAGGGCGTGGTGGACTATGGTTTCAACGAGTTAAAACTTGAAAGGATATTTGCAGTTCCACTGGAACAAAACACTGCCTCAAGAAGAGTTCTTGAAAAAAATGGTTTTGATCTTGAGGGCATTCTAAGAAACAGTGTTATAAAATTCGACAAAATTTATAATCAAACATTGTACGCAAGAATTAAATAAAAATTCCTATTTGGAGGACGTGAATCTATGTCAGGAAACACCACAGGTAAGATGTTCAAGGTTACAACCTTCGGTTCAAGCCACGGCACAGCACTGGGAGCAGTTATTGACGGCTGCCCTGCAGGACTGGAACTGAACGAAGAGGATATTCAGGCAGAACTCAATAAAAGAAGGCCAGGCACAAGTAAAATAACAACACCCAGGGGCGAGACAGACCAGGTGCAGATACTGTCAGGGGTCTTCCAGGGTAGGACAGATGGAACACCCATAGCCGCAGTTGTTTACAACAGGGATGCGGACTCCTCAGCCTATGAAGCCCTTAAGAACACACCAAGACCAGGCCATGGAGACTACACATGGAAGGCACGATACGGCTCTTACGACTACCGTGGAGGTGGAAGGGGCAGTGGCAGGGTAACAATAGGCCACGTTATAGGGGGAGCAGTTGCAAAGAAACTCCTGAAAACAAGGGGCATAGAAGTGGTTGCCCATGTAACCCAGATAGGAAAGATCAAGGCCAACAAGGTCAACATCAACCAGATAGCATCTAAGATCCAGGAAAATCCTGTTCGATGCGCAGACCATGTTGCAGCATCCTCGATGGAGGAATTAATTCTTGATCTGAAGTCCCAGGGAAACTCAGTTGGAGGTATCGTTGAAACACTTGTTCTGAACGCACCTGCAGGCCTTGGAGATCCGGTATTTGATAAGCTCGATGCTGACATTGCCAAGGCACTCATGGCCATAGGAGCAGTTAAAGGGGTTGAAATTGGAGCAGGATTTGAATCTGCAGAGCTCACAGGATACGAGATGAACGATGAATACTACGTATCTGAAGAGGGAATCAGAACAACAACCAACCAGGCAGGTGGAATCCTTGGAGGTATGTCCAATGGAATGCCCATCGTTGCACGCATGGCAGTTAAACCCACACCATCCATATCAAGACCCCAAAAAACAGTTGATATCGAGAAGATGGAAGATACTGAAATCGAGATAAAGGGAAGGCACGACCCCTGCATCTGTCCAAGGGTAACGCCTGTGGCTGAGGCTGCAGTTGCAATGGTTGTGGTTGATCATTTGATAAGAGCGGGTTTTATAGGGCCTACGAAGATATAACCCCACATCATCCCATTTTAAATACATTATTTTTTTTGAAGTTTTAATTAAAAAATTAGTCCTAAAAAGAATATTTTAATTACAATAACTCTAATAATGCATGTACAACTGGAATTAATTGACCAGTTGTCACATCTAAACCAACTTCAGGGGCTTTTATAAGGTTTAATTGAGAATCTAATTCTTTAAAGCACCAATTTTTTAATTTAGATGACATTCCATTAGCCATAACAATCATTTTTGGAATTGATATCTTACTTGATGGATCTGGATTATTTTGTAGATATTCCATTAATTTTATATTTAATTTATCATCTGTTTGAATCCTGCGAATAAGCGCATTTGTCATTAATTTTGAAATCATTGGATTAAAAGATATATAATAAGCTAGATCAGCTTTAAGAGAATTAAAAACTATATTCGTTTGACTTTTTTCACACATTAATTGATAACGTATTGCTAATGGTAAAATTCTGTGTTCCTCACGTATTTTTTTGAAAATATCGTCTAGGTATACACTTTTAGGCCAACCTTCACAAAGAGCCAGGATAAAATTTTCTTCGGAAATTTTTTTGGAAGTATATGATGTACGGATATAATCTAAAACTTCTTCATCCCCCCCAAAGTTTTCACCTAATATTGCAGCTGCAGTATAAGCTAGTCTCCATGAACCAAATTTATTATCATTACTAAGTGATTTTATACAGTAATCTAAAATTAAATGGGAATTTGATTTTGAACGGTTCAAAAAATGTAAAATATTCTCCTGTGGGGTTTTATTTTTTGTATTTTGGAGAAAGTCTATGGCTTCAGCTTTAGGTAGTGGATATTTATCTGCTAAAATAGACAATTCATTCCAAATATTCAATAAGCTGTCTTCTTTTTGAGAAAATCTAGACTCAAACTCATCTCCAAAGAAATTTTTTATATATTCCCAATTTTCTAAAAATAATCTCAAAAATGGAAAATTGGGCTCCATACCTCTAAGTGATATAGAACAGGAATTATCACAGTTTCTATTAATTTTTTCCTTAGCATCGAACATAATATCTAAACGATTTAATATTAACAAGCCACAGAACGCCGCTCTTCGACGTTCTTCATAATGCATTCCATAACAGACAATACTCTCAGATAAATATTTTAAATCATCTTCAATATTATTTTTAGAAGATTTTAACAATTTATAATAACTTATAGATGCTTGTGTTTTAACAATTTCATCTTCTTCATAATCATAGAGTTTAATTAGAGAAATCGCAAATTCATCATCATAACTTCCTAAATCTCCTAAATATTTCGCAATGATTTCACGGAGTCTAATAGGTAAAGGGCATGCCATTTCGATAATTTTTTCCCTAATCTCTACATCATTACCATATTCTTGTGCTACAATGCCAAAAGTACCCTCTATCTTTAGTAATTCATTTTTAGCAAGCTCTTTAACTTTTTTGTTTAATGGATAATAACTAATTAATCGATATAATATATCATCTGGAAATCTTTTTTCTAGGATTGATGGTGATTTCATAATGATTTCAACAACTTCAAGATCATTACGAGTATTGTTTAACGTTTTTAAACCAAGCAAAATTGAACCATAATACACATCTTTAGGTTCTTTGAGTAATTCTATAAGCCTTTTCCTGCATTTTACCTTATCTTTGATAATTTCTGGAAATAAATGTGCCAATCTAGATGCATCTTTATTAGAACCCCATGTTATTTTAGTTAATTTTTCTGCAACATCAACATCATTCATGCCCCAATTCTCAAGTAAAGCTTGTGCAGCCCAATGGGACGTTAAAGTAATCTTATCAAGAGAAGATAATAATATAGATCTAATTTGAGGACTATGGCCAATTGAAGCTAAAATTGAAATTTTTGGAATATTAAATTCTGATTTTTCTGTTTTTAAAGCCCATTCATCTATGGCCTCAATTAGTTGACGGTTTCCTTTAAAGTTACTTACTAAGGGGCCATAATATTTACGATTATCAATCATGAACATATGGTGTTCTTCATTTTTAAAAATATCTGCAAAAACTTTAGCTACTTCATTATCTTGAGGATAACCTTGAAGTAAAACTTTTAATGCTATTTCATTATACAAAGTATTTTCTCTTGATTCTTTAGCTATAGAACGAATACAATATTTTTTTATCTTATCTGAACCATTCCATCCTTTTAAAAGCCCAAATGATATTGTATCGCGCCATCTCCAGGCTAAAGATCTAAGTGATCCTAAATACAATAATTCTTTCAAATCCTCTTTTGTATGAATATTTTTGTTTATTCTTCCAATTATGGTTACAAGCAAAATTTCTGGGCTATTTGAAGGAGTATTCACTTTTAAAATATTTTCTAATTCTTCACAATCCTGCCAACCATTTAATAATGCTTCAATTGCAACAGCTCTGATTTTAAAGTCAATAGCATTCTTTGCAAGAAAAACCATATGCTTTTTAATTTCAGGATCATCTTTACCCATCACAACTAAAGCTGAGGCTGCCGAACGTTGATTCACTAATTCATCATCATGTATTCCTTTCCATAAACAATTAATAACTTGTTGAGTTTTGGGCCAATTTTTCATTGAAGCAAAAATATCTCCTCTCCACTTTTCTCTACACGGAAACCAACTTTTTAATTTTATTTGGATTTTATCTTTTAGTCTAGAATTTAACCCCAAAAGAATTAAATTTAGCACATGTTCTCGATAAGGCATCCATGACTCTAATTCAACCTTTTCAAAAGCATAATCTGCTAATTCTTCAGCTAGATCAAGTGGACAATTATAATTACCAAAAGCAATTTCAAAAAGCATTAAATTAACAATGTACATTTCAAAGTGATTTAAATTATTAGAAGTGAGTTGAATATCTTTAATAAATTCCCTAATAACTTCAGAATCATAAGTTATGTGGAAAAGGCTTAGTAAAACCTCTTGCCATTGCTGATTTGCACAATAATTTTGAATAATTAATTTTTGTTTATCCAAAGACTTTTTAGAGATATACTTAGCTGCCAAATATTCTTGAAAAACGCGATGCAAAAATCCAATTTCTGCAGAAGATTGCTTTACAATTATTCCTATTACATCTTCGCTTACTTCCAAAAATTGTTTACTATAATCCCCTGCTTGATATTGGGGTATACCTAAATCGATATTATTATCAATTATATAATTTTTTAAGTGATTTTTTGCATCTTCTACTCTAATTAAACCATCACTATAATTTTCTTGCATATAATAAGCAAAATATTCTAGTATTGATTCAATTTTATCATCCGTAATTTCTTGTGAGGGATTAGAAACATCTGCCATTAAATTTCTCATTTGTGGATGTTCAGTTATTAAATGTTGAATTATAGAATCATATGCTTTGAAACGGCTCTGTGGTAAATGATATTTTTTAAATTTATGGTATATTAATAATGAAAGAAGGAGTGGATTTTTTGTCAACTCTTTAAGTTCTAGAGACCTTTTTAATTCATTTATAAACTCTTCAGTTTCAACATCAACCCTCTTCTGTATTTCTTCGTAATTTGCTTTTTCATTATTTGGAATATATTGATTTTTAATTAGAAATGTAAACCAAATTTTAGTTAATTTTTTTTGCTGTTCTACTGAAAAATCACTAAGATTTCCTATCTGCCATCCCATTTCTTGTATTTTTAAACGTTCAAATCCATGTGGTCTACTTGTAACAATTACTGGAATGTTTGAATTTTTAACAAAAAGTTTAAGTCGGCTAAATGCAATTTTAGCTGTATTCTCACTTGCCCACTCATCTAAACCATCTATAAGAAGCAACACTCTCCCATCATCAATACCTTTTTCTATTAAAGGCCAAACATTCTCATGATCCCAACTTTTCAACCATTTTTTAATTAAATTATGCAGTGAATAGTTTTCAATATTCCCCAGTGAAATTTGTTTAGTCCATAAGGCAAATGGTATCCATATTGGAATAAAATTACCCCATTTCTCTGAAATTAGATTTAATTGTGGTTTTTCACTTAATAAATCACTAGCTATAAACTTTAAAAGAGTACTTTTTCCACTTCCAGGACCACCAAGAATAATGTTGTTATCAGAATTTTTGAGCCATTCTTCAAATCCTTGACGCTGATTATATTGTAATGAAGGAAATTCAGGGAAAGAAAAAGTTTTCGGCTCTTGTGCATTTTTTAATAATTTAAATCCGTCTGGTTTGCTTAAAAATTCTTTATTGATAATTTCAGAGTTATATTGGGATTTTTCAACTGAAATTGAGCTTTTTGTATCAATATATGGAAATACAAATCTATCCTCAAAAGATGGGAATTCAGAGTTTAAAAAATTAGAGAATCCTCGATCCTGCTCATTAAATATTTCCCTATATAAGTTTAAGAGCATTTTCCTTAATTTAATTACTTCATTTACATCCAATCTATTTCCTAATGTATTTGCTGCATCATGGCCACAAAAAGCTTCTACCCATCCCCTTCCAAAAAAATCATCAACAATTTTAGGATTATTCTTTAATTTTTTAGATAATTTATATTTATCCCAAGGAATCAATTTTACTCTTTTCTTTTTCAATCGTTTGCTTTGTTCTTCAATTTTATTAGCTCTTTCTCCAATGTCAAAACTTTCTGAACTACATAACACAAATGTATCTGATTTATCAATCCATTTTCCACCAATAAATTTTGACACTGCACTTTCTATTTTTGAAGGAGAAAAATCTCTAACTCGTTTACATTGATAAACTGAATATTTCTCTTTGAATTTTGGTCTTGCATAAATATCTATTCCTTCTTGACTTTGTCCAGGAGTACCATAAAAATGACAATATTCTACATCTTCATCTAATTCTACAAGACGTAAACAGAGTTTTTCAAAATCTTTCCATTCAAGTTGATCAAATGGAAGTTCCTGAATGCTAGTTTTCACTGGAGGATTAATTTCTGAAGTAGAAGGAATTCTAAGTTCTGAAGGTATTGGGTCAAGATTCCACTCCATAATATCATCGAATTTCTTATTTATGATAAATTAAACTAATACCACAATTTATTATTTTAATATTTATTATTTTAATATATGTAAATAAAATTCAAGCCTCGGGGGGGATTTGAACCCCCGACCACGAGATTACGAGTCACGCGCTCTACCGAACTGAGCCACCGAGGCATAAAGAACTGTTACTTAATCTGTTTTTGTTTGATTGGATTTAAAGTTAACTGTGAATTTTATTTAGTATATCTTAACTTAATAAATTTTGTAAATAAAGAAGCTAATATTCATTAATCCCTTAATGTTTATGCATCCCATGAGTAATTTAGTGTATAGCTTATTATTTTGCTTAAAAAAGGATTCTGAGAGCTTCTTAAAATGATATATCCCAATTTTAGATTAAACTATGCAAGGGCCATATTACTACCATTTTCAAAGAGTTAATGCTATTTAACTTTTTTAAGACTTTTTTATTAAAAACATTATTAATAGTCTCAAATAATTAAATAAAAAAGAATTATTTTTTAAATCCTCATTTAAAAACTCTATTCTCTTAAAAAATTAGACAGCCGTTTGGTTCAAATATTAGTATATATTAGCTGCCTATTTCGTAAAATTCTCAACTATAACAGCCATATGACTAAACATAGTCAACTTAACGAATTAAGATAGTGAGGTTAATGAAAAGATTTAAATATTGTTAAATTAATACTGACTGACATCAGTCAATAAAGGAGGATACTATGAACTATTTGGCAAATGAAAATAATTACTCAATTCAGACTTTCGGTCTCACCAAGAAATATAAAGATCGAAAAGCAGTAAATGGCATCAATCTGGCGATTAAAAGAGGTGAAGTTTTCTCTTTACTCGGTCCTAATGGTGCAGGTAAAACTACAACCATACAAATGCTTTGCTGTCTGCTAAAACCAACTGCTGGAACTGCAACTATCATGGGTTATGACATAAAGAAAAATCCTTCAGCAGTAAAAGAAGTTATTGATATTTCACCACAAGAAACTGCTATTGCTAGCCATTTGACAGCTTGGGAAAATCTTATGTTAATGGGCGGAATAAATGGTCTGAAAAAAGAAGAAACGAAAAAGAGAGCTAAAGAACTCATAGAATTAATGGGGCTGGCTGAAAGAGCAAATGAACAGGTCCAGAATTTTTCAGGAGGAATGCAACGAAGGTTAAGTATAGCAATGGCACTGATTTCTGATCCTCCAGTACTCTTTCTTGATGAGCCGACCCTGGGTTTAGACCCTCAAGCCAGAAGGGCTATTTGGAAGCAGATCGAACGTTTCAAAGGGAAAAAAACAATCATTTTAACCACTCATTATCTTGAGGAGGCAGACGCTCTCGCAGATCGAGTTGCTATAATTAGCGAGGGTAATATAATAGCAATGGGCACGCCAAAAGAGCTCAAGAATGATATCTATGGGGTGCAAACCATGATAATTAAGGCTCAAAAACTTTCTTCTACTATTATGGAAGGATTGGGGAAGATGTATCTCAATGTAAAAGAGATAGATAATGGAATTGAGATAAAAGCAAGGGAATTAAATTTTGATGATATAGTTGACTACCTTCGCTCCAAAGGAGCGAAGATTGAAGGGATTTCTATGAAAGAGCCCTCTTTAGATGATGTATTTTTTAGCCTCACCGAAAATGAGGTGAACAAATGAGATTTATCAGCTTAGCCAATCGGAATATAAAAGAAGTATATAGAGATCATGTTTCTATGGGTCTGGGATTGGGATTGCCTATTGTATTGTTGGTACTTTTTGCATCCATTGGTAAAAATGCCCCAATCAAGATTTTCACTGCTAACGCACTCACACCTGCAGTAATTGTCTTTAGTTTCGGATTTCTAACATTATATTCTGCTATGCTTTTAGCAAGAGATCGTGAAAGTGCATTTTTAACAAGGCTTTTAACAACGCCACTCAAACCGTCCGACTTCATCTTGTCTTATATTCTACCTCTTTTACCGATAGCACTCCTCCAAATTATAGTTTGCTTTGTAGTTGGGAGTTTATATGGCGTTACAATTAATTTAAGCATTATTTTTGCTTTAATTATTTTATTTACCCTGGCATTTGCCTGTATTGGAATAGGTATGATAATAGGATCACTCTTCTCAGAAAGTCAGACTGGAGGAATTGGATCTATGGTGATAGTTATAATATCCTTATTCAGCGGCGCTTGGATGGACTTAAAAATGGTTGGAGGAATATTTGGAGCTGTTGGATATGCCCTTCCTTTTGCTTATGCCCTCGATGCCACTAGGGGCATTTTAAATGGATCAGGGTGGGGAGATATCATTATAGATTTTTATTGGGTTCTTGGTTATGCACTGATCTTTTTTATAGGGGGAATTTTGTGTTTTAGATGGCGGACAAAAAGATGATCTTATTCCTTTCTCTCCATACAAAACCTTTTCTAAGATTGTTTCATATAATAAAAACAATCAAAATTTAGTCTGGGTGGAATAAATTGATGCGCGTGACAAAAAAACCTGAAATAAGGCGTAAAGAACTAATGAACGCCGCAGAAGACTTATTTATAGAAAAAGGATATGAACAGGTTGAAGTATCAGAGATAGCGAAGAAAGTAGGCGTAGTGAAGGGTACTTTTTATTATTATTTTAAATCCAAAGAAGCAATACTTGATGCAATTATTGACAAATACATTTCTATCCTTGTTGAAGATATGGAAAATATGGTCAATCAGAAGGATCTAACAGCATTAGAAAAATTGATGAACATATACCCCTTTGCTTTGTCATTTCCAAGTGGTCATAAGAGCATAATGCATCATCTTCAAGAAGAAAAGAATGTTCATCTAAGTATGAAACTTGAACAAAGAATTCCACAAGAAACTGCAGGATTACTTACACGTATAATTAAACAGGGTATTGAAGAAGGTGTTTTCAATATTAAGTATCCTGAAGAAGCTGCTGGCGTATATATGGGAACAATGATTATACTCCAAGGAATAGAGAATCTTGACCCCAATTCTCTGGAATTTAAGAGAAAATTCATGGCCATATTCTATTTTATTGAGCGGATTTTGGGTGCAGAAGAAGGTTTGATTATCAAATTTATGGAAAAAAATAGTTCTTAGACGCATTCTTCTCCGGAGGTGGGGGTATGAGGGATGGTTTAAGTAATGCGAACTTCGTCATATACTTGTATATTACGGTAATTTCAACTTTTCCTTAAAAAAAGAAATTAAATAAAATTTTAAGTTTAAACCTTAAAACTCATCCAGTGTCTGCTGTTTTGGTAGATACGCATCCAGGTTGATCTTCATCCCATCCCGTGCAGCCAGGGTTCTCACTCCTGTTGCCTCGGTTATTCTCCGGGCTTCAGAATCGGGATGTTCCATTATGAACTTCATTCCAAGGTGGGTCATCACTGCCAGTTTGGGTGACACCTCATCCACGAGTATCTGGAAGTCATCTGCACACATATGGCCTCTTATCCTTTCACCATCTGCTCTTATGACACTTGCAATCAAGATATCCGCACCTTTATGTTCCCCTGCCAGTTCTGGGAAGTACTGTGTATCTGATGTGTAGGATATTGTGAAGTCCTGATGACTTATCCTGAAGCCAACACCCTTGGGATCACCGTGGATGGTCTTTGTTGCCTTCACACGGATCTTGTCAACCTTGATCTCATCGCCAGGATCCATTGCAGCTACCTTGGGCTTCGTCATGTGGTACTTGGATATACAGGGACCCCACTGCTTGTAACCGTTTATAACGCTCTGGTTTCCAATGAGCATTCCCCTGTTTCGGGTCATTCCCCTTGTTATTGCTTCAAGGAGAACCTCAGCATCTGTGTAATGGTCTGTGTGTGAGTGTGAAACCATGACACAGTTGAGCTTGGTTGGGTTCAGTCCGAACTGGTAGGTTCGAACCAGTGCACCAGGCCCTGGATCCACGTGGATGTTCTTACCGTCGATACCATCTATCCTAAATCCGCCTGTCATCCTCTTCTGGGTTATGGTCGCGAAAGCGTCCGCCACCACTACCTAAAAACGTTAGTTGCATGTTGATTCTCCTTTTGTTAGTTTTTTTAAAGAATTTGTTATTTTAATAGGTTAATTGAGGGATCGTTGAATTTTTCCTGGTATTGAATGTTAAATCAATTTAACTAGGGATTTAGAATTTACTAAGTTATTGATGAACTTAGTATTTCATTCCAACATGAATCATATGATATTAGATGAATCATGCGAAAATTCTTACTTCTCTTCCCTGCAGATTATCACAGAACAGGTTAAACCTGCTTTGCTTCGTTTTATGCAGAGGTTTTCCTTCTCTACAACGACCTTGTCTCCAACATTAACCTCACCAGCCTCTGCAAGTTGCATGGTAACAGATTCACCCGCTTTTTTAAGGGGCTTCCATTCCATATCAAGGGCTTCAACACCCTTCTTAAGGGTTACCTCAAGTTCATCTCCAGAGATGGATGTGATCTTTCCAACTTCACCCTCACTGATGATCCTTGTGGCCATCTGTATGGTTTCAGTGGTTTTTAGAAGCTCCTCCTTGAGGGAATTCCTCCATTCTGTGAGATCCTTAACATCCTGGATTATGGTGGTTCTAAGAAGCTCCTTAGCTTCCTTGTACTCCATAGAGGGATGTTTTATGATAACATCATGTTCCTGACTTACAGATGGTGTTTGCCTGGCCACATCCTCCATGACCTTACTGAAGAGTTTTGCAATATCCTGAAGGCTGGTTTTGTTCTTCCAGTTGTCCTTTATGGTTTTGTTGGCAATTTCCTTGGTCATCTTGTTTCCAAAGACAACTATGGAGCTTTCACCACCTTTTATTGTCTTTATATCTGAACCTAATAGTTCAACTATGTTGTAGGCCCCTGTTGTTCCATAGATCCGTTTTCGCTTTGTCTTGAAGGGTGTTTTGAATCTCACCTCTCCAACTGCAACATCATCAATTTCACGAACTTTCTCGGCATCATCTGTTATTTTAAGTGTTATTTCAAGTTCTGAAGCCCTTTTCAGGAGCTCCTCATCTGTTCGGATCTCTCCAGAGTAGAGCTTCTCCTCGAGTTTTTCCCTGTTTGCCTCATCACCGAAAAACCCAATTCTCCTTTTATCTCCAGCCATGACGCATCCTTTGCTTCCAACGTAGGTTATTATAAGACTCATTTGAACACCGTGCTTTTTATCTAAATAGAATGTTTAATTTGAGTTTTTATATAATTTATGTTTATCCCATCTTTAAATAAATCACTGCAGAAAAAAGTGAAGTTAAATGTGCTATTCAAATAAAAAGCTCAAATTTTAAAAAAAATATTTTAAAAAATAAAAAAATTATTCTTTGAAATCCTTTAACTACTTGAAAAATTCGTAACTTCTTTATAAAAAAAGAAAAATTGGGGAATCAATAGATTTTTTAAATAAAAATCCCTGAATCAACTGAAACTCACTTGTTATCAGACGTTGATTCCTCAATCTCCCCATCCAGAACAGTTCCATCACCCAGGCTTGGTGGAACTCCCTCAAGAACATCCTTCAGGAATGCTCCTGTGTAGGTGTTGCTCTGTGCAATCTCCTCTGGTGTTCCCTCTGCAACGACGAGTCCACCTTCATCTCCGCCTTCAGGTCCAAGGTCTATGATGTGGTCTGCTGTTTTTATAACATCCAGGTTGTGTTCTATAACAACTACTGTGTTTCCACTGTCACGGAGCCTTCCAAGAACATGGAGTAGTTTCTTTATATCTGCAAAGTGCAGTCCTGTGGTTGGTTCGTCCAGTATGTATAAGGTTTTGCCTGTGCTCTGTTTGCTCAGCTCCTTTGCAAGTTTAACTCTCTGTGCCTCTCCACCTGAGAGTGTTGTTGCAGGCTGGCCCAGTTTGATGTATCCCAGTCCAACATCGTCCAGGGTTTTGAGCTTCTTGTGGATACGTGGAATGTTCTCAAAGAACTTCACTGCCTCCTCAACCGTCATGTCCAGAACCTCTGAGATGTTCTTACCCTTGTAGCGGACATCAAGTGTTTCCCTGTTGTACCTTTTACCCTTGCAGACCTCACATGGAACGTAGACATCAGCTAAAAAGTGCATCTCTATCTGGATGATTCCATCACCACTGCAGGCCTCACATCTTCCTCCTTTAACGTTGAAACTGAACCTTCCAGGTTTGTAACCGCGCTTCTTGGATTCTGGTGTTTCAGCGAATATTTCACGGATGTAGGTGAAAACCCCTGTGTAGGTTGCAGGGTTGGAGCGTGGTGTTCTTCCAATGGGTGACTGGTCTATGATGATGATCTTGTCCACGTTCTCAATGCCCTCGATACCATCGTGCTTACCAGGGTTCATGTGTTTCTTGTTGATCTTACCGTAGAGTCCCTTGTAGAGAACCTCGTTTATCAGGGTACTTTTTCCTGAACCTGAAACCCCGGTTATACATGTGAACACTCCCAGTGGGAATGTGACGTCGATGTTCTGAAGGTTGTTCTCCCTAGCACCCTTGATGGTTATGTACTTACCATTTGGTTTGGTTCTCTCTTCAGGTATTTCAATCATTTCCCTGCGGGATATGTAGTTTCCTGTGATGGAGTTGGGGTTTTCCATTATCTCCTCTGGTGTTCCCTCTGCTATGACGATTCCACCGTGTTCCCCAGCACCTGGACCTATATCAACGATGTGATCCGCAGACATTATGGTTTCTTCATCGTGTTCCACAACGATTAGTGTATTTCCAAGGTCCCGTAGACGTTCAAGGGTTTTTATGAGCCGTGCATTGTCACGCTGGTGCAGACCAATACTTGGCTCGTCGAGTATGTAAAGCACACCCACGAGTCCTGAGCCTATCTGGGTTGCAAGACGTATCCTCTGGGCTTCACCACCAGAAAGGGTTCCTGATGATCTTTCAAGGGTTATGTAGCCCAGTCCAACATCAACCAGGAACTTCAAACGCTCCCTTATCTCCTTGAGAACCTCCTTGGCAATGAATAATTCCATCTCACTGAGTTCCACTTCCTCAAAGAACTTCTTTGAAGCCTTTATTGGCATTTCAACTACTTCTGATATGGTTTTACCACTAACCGTTACTGAACGGCTTTCAGGGCGCAGTCTGGTACCTTTACAGGCTGGACATTTTCTGTCGCTCATGAACTGGCCTATGTAGCTTCGCATGTAGTTGGACTTGGTGTCAAGGAAGAGACGTTCCATACGACTTACAACACCCTCAAATCTCCTTTTTACCCTGTGCTGTCTGTTCTTACGTACGAAGTTGAACTCTATTCTATCGGATGAGCCGTAGAGTATGATGTGCTGGTACTCCTCTGGAAGATCCTGGAATGCTGTGTCCATGCTGAATCCGTAGTGGTCTGAAACAGCCCTCAGCATCTGGAAGTAGTAGTTATCATCATTTTTGGACTTGCTCCATGGCAGAATTGCTCCCTCATTGAGTGAAAGGGATCTATCTGGAACCACAAGATCCGTGTCTATTTCAAGTTTGCTTCCCAGGCCGTTACACTCTGGACAGGCTCCATGTGGACTGTTGAATGAGAACATCCTTGGACTTATCTCCTCGAAGTTTATTCCACAGTCTGGGCATGCGAAGTCTTCACTGAACTTCTTCTCATGTCCATCTCCGTAGACAACTATCATGAGTCCTTCACCGAGTTCAAGGGCTGTTTCTATAGAATCTGCAAGCCTCCGTTTGAAGTCCTCATCGTACCTGATAACCAGACGATCCACAACAACCTCAATGGTGTGTTTACGGTTTTTATCAAGTTCAAATTCATCATCAAGACTTGATACTTCACCATCAACCCTTACACGTACGAATCCCTTTCTGCGAAGATCATCGAAGACCTTCTGATGTTCACCCTTCCTGTCCTTCACAACAGGGCCTAACACCTGTATCTTGGTGTCCTCCTCTTCATGGAGTATGTTGTCAACGATCTGACCTGCTGTCTGCTGTGATATTTCCTTTCCGCACTTGTAACAGTGGGGTGTTCCCACACGTGCAAAGAGAAGACGCAGATAATCGTATATCTCGGTAACTGTTCCAACGGTTGATCTGGGGTTTACACGGGTTGTTTTCTGGTCTATGGATATTGCAGGTGAAAGCCCCTCTATGTAATCAACCTCAGGCTTCTTCATCTGCCCTAAAAACTGCCTTGCATATGCTGATAATGATTCAACATATCTTCGCTGGCCCTCTGCGTATATAGTATCGAATGCAAGGGATGATTTCCCTGAACCGCTGATCCCTGTGATAACAACGAATTTGTCACGGGGTATGGTGATGTCTATGTTCCGGAGGTTGTGCTCACGTGCCCCCTTTATTTTTATATTTCCTTTTTTACTCGTCATTAGCTTTAAACTCCTTATTAATATAATATGAACAATTCATTTTGTTATAAGATTTATCCTAGTGCATTTGATAAGAAATTAACAGATATCTTAATATTATTTTTAATATCTATTTTTATTATTTAATTTAATTATGATTCTAATTTTTAGAGGGTTATGGGAGATATTGAAACAGTTGGATTTTCCCTCACCCCCAAAAAAACCTATTTTAACCTTCAAACACCCTCCAGTGCATGTATCTTATCCCTTATCTTGGCCGCCCTTTCAAAGTCAAGTTTTTTGGCCGCATCCTTCATTTCAGCTTCAAGATCTTTTATGAGAAGATGTAATTCTTCTTTTGGAATGTTTTCAATGTCTGTAACCTGTTCAAGTAACTCCCCTTCCTTAACTGGTTTTTCCTTGATGGATTTCACAACGGATCTTGGAGTTATTCCATGCTTCCTGTTGTACTCCATCTGGAGTTTACGTCTTCTGTTTGTCACATCCACTGCAGATCGTACAGATTCTGTCATTACATCTGCGTACATTATGACCTGGCCTTCAACGTTCCTTGATGCACGGCCTATGGTCTGTATGAGGGATGTTTTTGAGCGGAGGAAACCCTCCTTGTCTGCGTCCATTATACCGACAAGGCCCACTTCTGGAAGGTCCAGACCCTCCCTGAGGAGGTTCACACCAACGAGGCAGTCGAATTCTCCCCTTCTGAGGTCATCAATTATTTCTGTCCTTTCAAGGGTTTTTATCTCTGAGTGCAGATAGCGTACCTTGATTCCGACCTTTGCATAGTAATCTGTAAGGTCCTCTGCCATCTTCTTGGTGAGGGTGGTTACAAGGACTCTCTGATCCTTTTTAATCTTCTCCTGTATCACTCCAAGGAGGTGGTCAACCTGGCCCTTAACTGGCTTGACTATGACCTCAGGATCAACGAGTCCTGTTGGCCTTATTATCTGTTCAACAGTGTTCCTGCTCATACCCAGTTCGTAGGCTGCAGGTGTGGCTGAAACGTATATGATCTGGTTTTGCAGTCTCTCAAATTCATCGAAACGCAGCGGCCTGTTCTCACGTGCTGAGGGCAGTCTGAAACCGTAATCCACAAGTGAATCCTTCCTTGCCTTATCACCAGCATACATTCCCCCTATCTGGGGCACTGTAACATGTGATTCATCGATTATTGTGAGATAGTCCTCCGGGAAGTATTTTATGAGGCTGTATGGTGTGTCTCCCCATTTTCGGCCTGATAGGTGCATTGAGTAGTTCTCGATACCGTTGCAGTATCCCATCTCCTGGAGCATCTCAATGTCGAAGCGTGTTCTCTGTTCAAGCCTCTGGGCTTCAAGGAGTTTGTTCTGGGAGTTAAGTTCCCTGAGGCGTTCCTCAAGTTCTTCCTCTATGTTCCTTATTCCCCTTTCAAGCTTTTTCCTGGAGGTTACGAAGTGTTTTGCAGGGAATATGGTTGTTCTATCAACTTCCTTGATTGATTTACCCCGTACTGGGTCTATAATGGATATTGCATCCACTTCGTCTCCAAAGAGTTCTATGCGTATTGGTGATGCTCCGTCCACAGGGTAGACCTCAATGACATCTCCCCGCACACGGAACTTACCCCTTATAAATTCCATGTCGTTTCTCTCGTACTGCATTGCAACGAGTTTGGTGAGTATCTCATCCCTGCCCCTTGTGTCTCCTATTTCAATGGGCAGTACGAATTCTCCGTAGTCTTCAGGTGATCCTATACCGTAGATGCATGAAACACTTGCAACCACTATGACATCATCCCTTGAAAGCAGGGATTGGGTTGTTGAATGCCTCATTCTGTCTATTTCCTCGTTTATTGAGGCTTCCTTGTCTATGTAGGTGTCTGACTGGGCTATGTAGGCTTCTGGCTGGTAGTAGTCGTAGTAACTCACGAAGTACTCCACTGCATTGTCTGGAAAAAACTCTTTGAACTCCTCGTAGAGCTGTGCAGCAAGTGTTTTGTTGTGGGATATGACAAGGGTTGGTTTTTGAACATCCTGAATGACGTTGGCCATTGTGAAAGTCTTTCCTGAACCTGTGACACCCAGAAGTGTCTGGTGCTTCAGACCCTTCATTACACCTTCTGAAAGGGATTTGATTGCTTTAGGCTGGTCTCCTAAGGGTTCATAATCTGATATAAGGTTGAATCCACTCATGGTTTTGAATCCTCTTAGCTATGATTTTTTTTAAGTAGTATCTTCAATTTTAGAGCAATAAAAAAAATTCAAAATCTACTTCGTACAATGAAAAAATTCTGTACAGAAAAAATAAGTATCTCAAATAATATGATCTATGGAAGTTTTGATATGATGATATTCATAGTATCTTTATATAATTAGTTGCTAACCTTTAATACTACTTTTATTGAAAATTTTAAGAATTATATCGTTTATGGAATACTATTTTTAGATGATCCATCTAATTATTTACTAAGTTATTGATGAACGTAGTATTTAAAGTCTTTTATATAGATGAATATTAAGTGATAAAGAATTATGAAAACTATCAATAGAACCTATTAATAGTGATTAAACTCAACTTAAAGATTTAAGAAAATTAATTAAGAGGATTAAAAAAATTGACCTTCCAAAGCAAGTATCCAGATGATCTGCCTGACAAACCCGGCGTTTACATCATGAAAGATGTTGAAGACAGGGTTATCTATGTTGGTAAAGCTAAAAACCTGAAAAAAAGGGTTAAATCCTACTTCAAGGATGATCTGGAATCTCCTAAAACAAGGGCTCAGATGAGGCAGTTCCACCACCTTGAGTACATGGTAACGGACACAGAGAAGGAAGCCCTGATACTTGAGTCCAACCTCATAAAGAAGCACATGCCCCGTTACAACGTGCGTTTAAAGGATGGAAAACGTTACCCCTACATAAAGATAAGTAACGAGGATTATCCAAGGGTTTTCATAACAAGAAGAGTAACAGATGATGGATCATACTACTACGGGCCATTTACAGATTCTGGTGCACTTAAACAGATGGTTAAGTATCTTAAATCCCTTTTTAAAATACGTGACTGTAAGCGGATGGATGGACCATGTCTCAACAGCCAGATAGATATATGCAACGCTCCATGTGACGGCAGAATAAGTAAAGAGGAGTACAGGGAAAACATCGACAAGGTAACCATGTTCTTCGAGGGTAAGTATCGTGAGATCGTGGACAAACTCAAGGATGAAATGGCAGAGGCAGCCCGAAACCATGAGTACGAAAAGGCAGCAGTTTTAAGGGATCAGCTGAACTCCATAGACAACATGCTTGAGAGGCAGAAGATGGAGATTACGGGAGATCTTGATCAGGACGTTGTT
This sequence comes from Methanobacterium congolense, assembly GCF_900095295.1. Lineage (NCBI taxonomy): Archaea > Methanobacteriati > Methanobacteriota > Methanobacteria > Methanobacteriales > Methanobacteriaceae > Methanobacterium > Methanobacterium congolense. Next base: position 1,130,995 of record NZ_LT607756.1, on the reverse strand, counting down.
GCACTTTCGTCTGATGAAAATATAACGTGCGTTGTTGTTTTTTCTATAAGGGAAGGGAAGATCATTGGAAAGGATGATTTTTTAATGAATGGAGCAGAGGATACTCCTCAAAGCAAGGTTCTCTCTGCATTCCTGAAACAGTATTATTCAGGCCCAAGACATGTCCCCAAGGAGATAATAATTCAGGATGAGGTTGATGATGCCCGGCTCATCATGGAGTGGTTGTCTGAGAAAAGGGAGAACAAAGTTACCCTGAAGGTTCCAAAGAGGGGTAGAAATCATCGGATGGTTCAGATGGTTGCTAAAAATGCAGATATAATCAGACAGCACCATGAAAGGGTGGAAGGTGCGCTGGTGGAGCTTAAAAATTATCTGAAGATCCCCCAGCTTCCAAGGCGTATTGAGGGCTTTGATATTTCCAACATCAGCGGAAAGATGCCTGTGGGATCCATGGTGGTCTTTGAGGATGGAAAACCTAAAAAATCAGCTTACAGAAAATACAAAGTGGAAACAAAGGGTCCTGATGATTACAACATGATGAGGGAAGTTTTAACACGACGTTACCAGAAACTCGTTGATCCCGGTGAAAATGGTGGGGACGTTCCTGATCTCATACTGGTTGATGGTGGTAAGGGACAGCTGAACGTTGCTCTGGAAGTCTTAAATTCCCTGAAACTTGATATGCCCGTTATAGGACTTGCAAAGGAATTTGAAGAGATATTCATGCCGGATCTTCCCAGTCCCATTATACTGCCACGTGATTCAGAATCACTGAAACTTCTTCAGCGTGTTAGGGATGAAGCGCATCGTTTTGCAGTTACCTATCATAAAAAACTGCGTTCAAAGGAACAGGACCGTTCAATACTTGATGATATTTCAGGTGTGGGTGCTAAAAGGAAGATGAAACTTTTAAGGCACTTTGGAAGTATTGATAACATTCTGAAGGCCAGTGCTTCTGAACTTGCAGAGGTTGAAGGTATCAACAAAAAACTGGCAGACACCATCCACAACTACCTAGAAAAAAGAGGTTGAAATCATTTGAAGATAAAGAAAAAGATATAATAAGGATAGTGAAAGAAAAATTGATGTAGGTATAAAAAAAGGGATAGTAACTCCTAGGAATATAATATTTCCTAGGAGTTGTGCTCCAGTATTACAGAGATCATTTAAAATTAAGAAAAAGGGACTACCATGTCAGATACGAAGATCCTCGTTGTTGAAGATGAGAGCATAGTTGCAATGGACATAAAACACCGGGCTGAAAGTTTAGGATACACAGTTACTGGAATAACCCCCTCTGGAGAAGAAGCAATCCAGAAGGTTTCTGAAGAGTTACCAGATCTTGTTTTAATGGATATAGTACTCAAGGGGGAAATGGATGGAGTTGAGGCAGCCCAGAGGATACGTGACAGTTACGACATACCTGTTGTGTACCTTACAGCTTACTCAGATGAACGAACCCTGAAGAGGGCCAAGGTAACTGAACCATTTGGTTACATAATAAAACCATTTGAGGACAGAGAACTTCACAGCGCAGTGGAAGTTGCTCTTTATAAACATAAAATGGAGAGTAAACTTAAAGAAAGTGAAAAATGGCTTTCAACAACCCTTGAGAGTATTGGGGATGCCGTGATAGCAACCGATAACGAGGGTAAGATCAAGTTCATGAATCCCGTGGCTCAGATGATCACAGGCTGGGAACAGGAAGAAGCCTTTGGTAAAAGCCTTAAAGAGGTTTTCAATACAGTTGATGAGTTAACAGGACTTCCCATTGAAGATCCTGTAACCAGCGTTGTTCAAAATAATATCATAATGGAATCAAACCAACCAAAAATTCTTACAACGAAAAATGGGGATAAAATTCCTATTGACGATAGCAGTGCCCCTATAAGAGACAAGAATGGTGACATTTTAGGGGTTGCCTTAATATTCAAGGACATAACCGGACGCAGGAAAGCTGAAAAAGAGAGGGAACAGCTTCTGAAGGAGAAGGCTCGGGGTGAGCTTTCAAGTTTTGTTTTAAGTGCACTGCCTCTCTTTGCATCCAACATACCTCCACAGATCCGGAACAACATCGCAAGGAACTTCTCCGACCGTTTTGAAAAGAACGTGAAACACACTTTCCAGGATGAACTTAAAACCTGCAGTGAAGGTACCCCTAAGGATGAAGATATTATCTTCAAATGTTACAGTTCATGGTTATCTGAATTTTTGGATGGTTTAGGATTAAATTCTAAAATAACCTCCAAAGGAAATAAGGATTATTTAACCCTTGAAAACTGTCCATGGATACTTGAAGACGGAACCAGTCCCATGTTCTGTCTGATCTGCAGGGCAATAGTACTCAGGAGTTTCACCTGGACTAATATAAGGGGAAACGTTGCACAAACCGCCTGTATGGCTGATGGTGCAGGTAAATGCAAATTTGAATTCATTTTCTCCCATTAAACCAGCATCTCATTAAACTAAATACAATGTTAAATATAAACAGAGATAACCATTATTTATAAGGTCCTTAAAAGATTAAGCAAGGCTTGATTTAATTATAATGAATTGAATGTCACGGGATAAAAATTAAAACTCACTGAATAAGATTAAAAAGTAATCATCGGGTAAAGTAGTAAAGGAGATGTTAAATTTGAAACGGATAGAAACAGGAATAGATGGTGTTGACAAGATTACAGGTGGATTTCCAGAGGGAAGGTCCGTCTTGATAACAGGAAATGCAGGTTCCGGTAAAACAATATTTGGACTGCAGTTTGCAAAAAAAAGTTGTGAACAGGGATTTAAAACTGTTTACATAACCACAGAGGAAGATTCCACTGATCTTTACACCCAGGCTGAGGCATTTGGATGGGATCTCCATAAACTGAATGAAGAGGGAATTTTGAATTTCGTTGAACTTGCAAGTATAAGGGCCAGGGTTACAGAGGCAGAGATGAGCATAGACATTGAAGCAATGAAGGGTAATTTCTCCAAGTTCCTCAACGACATCCCTGAGGATACAGAAACCGTGGTGATAGACAACATAGGAAGTTACACTGCAAAACTGACTCCCTACGAATTCAGGGACAGATTCGACCTCCTTATATACGAGTTGAAACAACGAAACATAACCACACTGGTTATACTCGACAGTGCAACATCCAAGGAGTTCAATGAAATAGCACTTTTCTCTGTTTACGGTGCATTCAAACTCATGAAACGTGAAAATCCTTACACAGGACGCAGGGAACGTGTGATGGACATCGTGAAAATGAGAAGCACCAAAACACCAACACAGTTCATAACATATGAGATAGATTCAAATGGAATCAAAATAGTTTCAAGTGTGGATTCAGACGAGGAATAGTTAGTTTAGACTAAAAATCTTGAAACATTGATTTAATGAAACCTGCTTTAAAAGCATTGAATCAATGAGAACCAACGATTTTTTTTATTTTTAATAAATTTTTAACAATAGCTTATTTTGTAAAAATTAGTTTTATCTTAAAATTAGTTATTTTATTTTTAGTTATCTTACTTTAAATCTTTTTAATATAAATAGAGATTAAAAAAAGGTTCAAATAGGATAGTTCTATTAATTAAAGTCTTTTATTAAAGAATTTTAATTAATTTTAAATCTTATTTATTAAAACTAAATATTTATTCATTAAAATCTTAAAAATCAAAAAAAATATTCAAAAACCATTTCAAAGCTTTTTTTTACTAAAAAAAATCAGTTCTAAAAAGAAAAAAAATGTTTAGGATGGATCATCCCAGGAAACTTCTGTCCTTGTACAAACTCAAAGTCTGGATGATCTTGACTTTAGGATCCTCAGGTTCAGGAGTCTGTACCTTGGTTTCCACTGTCTTAGCGTGCACGATTTTCGGTGCTGTGTAATGTTTTAGATAGTAGTTACTTCCACTTATCTTCTCTTTACCCTCTGCAGCACAGTAATCAGCATCACAGTGAGTACAGGTCCATTCACCTTCAGCTGTTCCCTTTGGATTAAATTTAAGGCTTCCATGACTGTGACACTGTGGACAGTAGTTTTCAAAACTTGCAGTGTGGTAGTAATAGCCGCTCTGACCACAGGAACATTTAGCTGTGGCTTTCACGTAATTATCTGTTACATGCACATTGTAGCCGCCATTGGCTGCTGCAGATGCAGGTAAAAATGTTATTAAACACACAATAAACAACATTGCATGTTTGAACTTCGGGTGTGGTTCAATCTCCTCTAACAAATTATCAACTCTTTATTCATTATTTTTTTTAATTTTTTTAAAAATCAGCTTAAAAATCCTTTAAATAAAAATCTGACTTTAAAAAGTACAGAATAATATTAAAAACCAATTTTTTGAAATCATTTAAAATTTTGAAATCATTTAAATTATCAAAAATTGATTTAAAGAATCATTAAACTGTTTTATCAGTTTGAATTTCAAAACGAACCTCAAATTAATAATCTTATAAGAATTTTTATTCTTATTTTAATATTCAACTGAGAGTCGCTGAAATATCTCAAGTTTCATTTTATTTTTCTTGTTCAACAAATAAGTCAAAAAAAAGCAACAGAACTTATTTTTTAATTCAAGTAAATCTTCAATTCAGATACAATTAATAATTCAATCTCATTTTTTGTATAACTTCATAACCTCAATTCACAGTATCCTCATAGATCCGTGTTCTTAAGTTCAAATCAGTTTTTCATTTTTTTAAAATTCACCCGTATGAACTATCTGTAATACAGCAGCACATCTGTTCGGGTAAGTTAGAACTAAAGTGAGTCATGATCATATTTAAAGTTTGCGGTTTTTTGAGGTTTTAAAAAAGAGCAGAATAAGACGATAAAAAGGAATAAGAATTTCAAAACTTTTAAAATTTTAAAAAAAAGTTAGGTAGGATTTAATGTAATATTAAATCCTTTTTAATACAGCTAATATGAGTTTAACTGCATTTTCAACATCTTCAACATTCACAACACTTACGGGTGTGTGTATGTATCGTGTTGGTGGGGATATGACACCTGTTGGTATTCCCTCCCTTGTGAGGTGTATAGCTGAGGCATCGGTTGTTCCTCCTTCACTGACCTCCAGCTGGTAGGGTATACCTTCTTCATCTGCAGCAGATATTAATAATTCTTTGACCTTGGGATGGGTCAGGATTCCTCTACCACTTGCATCTGCAAGTATGATTGCAGGACCTTTTCCAGCCTTTGCAGGAGCTTCATCCTCTTTTATTCCAGGATGATCACCAGATATTGTTACATCGAGTGCTATTGCCATGTCTGGGTTTATCTTGAATGCAGAGGTCTTTGCACCCTTGAGTCCAACCTCTTCTTGAACTGTTCCAACACCATAAAGGGTTGCATCGGTTTCTGCCTGTTTCATAACCTCAATGAGCACAGCACAACCAACCCTGTTGTCCAGGGCTTTTCCCTTAACCAGTGATTTACCCAGTTCTGTAAAGTCCTGGTTCACTATTATTGGATCACCGAGTTTAACCATACTTTCAGCTTCTTCCCTGTCTGAAGCCCCAATATCTATAAACATGTCTTCATATGATATAACTTTCTTTCTTTCAGCTTCTTTCATTCTGTGAGGTGGTTTTGAACCTATAACTCCCGTCAATGTTCCATTGGATGTATAAATTGTAACTTCTTGGTTCAGGAGCATCTGGTCGTTTATTCCCCCAATTTTGGAGAATTTTATAAATCCATTCTTGTCGATGTAACGAATCATGAGCCCAATTTCATCCATGTGGGCTGCTAACATCACCCTTTTACCGCCCTCTTTACCTTTTTTAAGGGCTATCATATTTCCCATGTTGTCGACTTCCATCTCATCAACATGGCCTTCAAGTTCGTCCATCATTAAATTTCGAATTTCATCTTCAAAACCGGAGATTCCCGGTGCCTCTGTAAGTTTTTTAAGTAGATCTCGCACTTTATTACCTTCTGACTGTTTTTAAAGTCTGTTTAACAAATCTCATTATGAAATCTGTGATTGATCTATTGATTTTGGTGAATTATATGTTTTTACATTAATTTATAGATACAGTAGAGTACCTTGATTTTATAGAAAAAAGGTTTTTTGTAAGGAGGGGTTATTGGAATCTTCCATTGTATAGTTAAAAAAATGAAAAAGGGATATAATAAATTGAGATATAAAAAATGAATTTCAAAGTAGTTTAAATTAAAAAAATTTAAAAAATAAGAATCCTAAAGGGATTTTATCAGAATTAAAATTCCTATTAAGATTATTAAGATAGGACCGAGCTGTTCCTGAATGTACTGGTAGGGAATGATTCCCACGTTAACGGCGTACCATAAAACACCGACTACGATGAAACATAAACTGATATATACTCCCCATACGTTGATGTTTCGCTTCATTTTTTTACCTTCAGGTTTATTTATTTTGATATCATCATCCATACCATCACCACCCCTAATTGATTATTATATACCTATTTAAACTCCCGTGCCAAAACTTCATACATCCGCAGTTTTAATTAAGTAGTCGTGTCTGGCTTTTTGTAACGTCACGTTACCCTTCAATTTATTGGTGTCTGTGTAGTTAGACTCTGCATCGTATCCCTGGGATATAAGAGAGGTTACAACACCTTCTGCCACGTACTTCTGAGTAGTGTAGTCAACGGATCTTGAGAAGTGCAGGGTCATAACTATTGGGTCGCTTCCTGTTACACTAATACTCGTAACCCGCAGGGGTTCCATGCTCCGATCCAGGAGAACCATGGTTGAAGTGGCATTTTCAGCACCTAATTTTACAGAAGTTTCTATAATGTTTTTTTCATTGGCATCAGCTATGTAAGTGGCGAAAACAAGGATTATTGCCAGTACAAAGGCTAGAAATAATATCAGTTCAACTGAAACCTGTGCCCTATCATCCATTTTCATGTTTCTCTTCTTTATTCATTATACAGTATATTTTTTACTATTCACCATGAATTCCAATGTTTACACCACATATAAAATCTAAATCTAGTACAGCAGAATTTTGTAATAAAAAATATATAAATAATAATAATTCAAAAGGTATATAAATGTTGTCTTGCCATATAGAATATTAAATGGACATATTAATGATTTTAAAAAGTGGAGAGGACTAATTTGAGTATTAAAAGGGATTCAAGGGGCTATATGTTTTCTTTGGATTTATTACTAGCACTCATACCAATCACAATAATCTTGGGCATGGTTGCAGGGGATATTGACAACATGATGTACCAGGTTCAGGACACTGTTTTCAGGGGATCAATGGATCGTGTGGCTTTTGATGCCATGGACACACTCCTTGAAACATCTGGAGAACCTACCAACTGGGAGGAAACAGGAAACCCTTCAGTTGCAGGTCTTGCAATATACGATCCGTCTGATGGGCCATTAGAGGGGACTATAGATACATTAAAATTGCCTGCACTTACTGAGAATGATGTTCAGAATTTAATTGGAGATGATTATGGATTCTTCCTGAACGTCACTTATCTATCAAATAGTAAAACAGTTAAATCACTGGGAACTTACAATGCAAGTGCAAATGATGTTGTGAGAGTTGAAAGGGTTGCAATTTACTCCAACCTTAAAATAGTGTCCCAGGCTAAAGACCTTATAAGGTACACAGGAACCCCAAGGGTTTACTCAAACCCTCCAGATCCTTTCCAAACAAACAAATATTATCTGCAGACGTATGATTATTATGTTCTCCTTGTTAACAGAGGGTACAGCTCTGTAGAAGTCACTATAAACAATGAGAGAGTATTCGATCCAAACGATATTAGAGGCGAACAAGATGAGTATGCCACTTTGGTTAAGCTAATTGATCCAACAGCTTTGAACAACGAAACAGAATTCATGAACAATACCGTGGACGTTAGAGGTACAAGTACCCCTGGATCTTCACTTGATGTTTACATAGTACAGGTTGTTAAGGGCACCCCAAAAGAGGATGTTAACTTGGACAATGTTGTGCCTCAGAAGGTTAAATGTGAACTTTACATTTGGCCCAGATAAGTGTATAAATATAAATGGTGATAAATAATGGATGATAAGGGTTTTATTTTCACAACAGACGCCGTACTTGGTTTAGTGGTTGTAATAGTGTTTACAGCTTCTTTGATTACTTACTTCGCTCTGCCAGCGTACAATGGAGAAGAACATCAACATTTACAAGCCCTTGCAGATAGTGCCCTTAGTGTTATGGAACAGGATGGAAGTCTTCGACTTGCAGCAGTCAAAAAGGCAAGGGGAGATACATCAGGAGCTCAATTAATTCTGAATTCTGAGCTTGAAATATTGATACCCGATAGTACAGCTTACAATATTACTGTGGGTGAGGGTTCAAACACAGTTTCTGCTTCAGATGATAGGGGCCTTCTCTACGCTACTGATACAGTAACCAAAGTTAAAGTCATATCCGGTCCAGAGGAAGGATGGATGGGAAGAGCATGGTACAAACTTGAGGAAGTTCAATTCGTGAATCAACAGCAGAACGTTACAACAACTGTTTGGAACTTCCACAACTGGCTTTCAAATTTCAGTCCTTGGAACTCTAGAAGTAAATTAGCCACTTATGATTATTGGGGAATACAAAATTGGAATCGTTACGGTGGAGATCCATATGCTATACAATTTTCAATACCTGATAATGCAACGATACTTGGAGGAACATTCCTTCTAGGTGCTAACAGTCATCATAATGATTGGTGGTATAAAGGACAAGCATATGGAGCCAATGTTCATGTTAATAGTATAGATCATATCATATCCAGTTCAAATTTCACCTTCCTGAACTTAAGACCAAACTCCTATGAAACTATGTACAACTACCAGGGCAATTTAACTGCTTCTGAACTCCAAAATGGGGCCAACAGTTTTTACATTAACTTCCGAAGTCCTGTTGATAGTTACAGTGATTTGCCATGGTTCTCAATGTTGGCAACTTACACAACAAACTTAGCCCTTCCTCAGGGTATAACAACGAGTATTGATAACTTCACAGATTGTGCGGGAGTGGCAGTACCAAGTGCTCAGGATTTAGATGGAGATGGGGTATGGAATGAGTATGGATTTTCATATAATTTAAAAACAGGCCAAAAAACATTTTTCAACCAGTTAAGAAGTGTTAATTGGAACAGCTATGTAAACAGAAACAGTATCTACTCCGATGGTACTCCCTTCGTTTTAACAGGTATTCCACACGGTGCTTCAAATGGATGTGCAGTTAGTAAAGTGGTGGATATCAATATACCCGATGGATCAAGACTTTTCGATAGTTACGTTGTTATAAATTCCTATGGTGGTGTCGATAATACCCTTGTTGAAGTTTGGGATGGAAGCCAATGGCAAACTGTATTCAACTCATTTGACAACAGCCAAGTTAGCGATGGTTACGGTAACAACCCCGGTATCATTTATCTTAGGGATTATTTAAAGACTGGAAATAATAAGGTAAGAGTAACTGTCTGGGACCAAGCCCCTGGAAATGATTACGATTTCGTTGGATTGACCAACTGTTACGCAGTTACAACATACAGTAAGTTACCAATTAAATGGGAAAACTTCGCTTTTACAAGTGAACAAAGTGATGATAGATATTTATCAAAAACTAGACAATTTACAATAGGTAGCGAAGCTAAACAGGCCTTACTTTTCGTTGGTGTTGGAACAAGCACCAGACATATTACAGTTGATTACAACAACGGGACTGTTCTCTATGACAGTGACACTGTTCCATTTGTTTTAGATCTTGCAGCACTTGATGCTAGCGTTGCCAAAGGCCATGTTATCACTTCAGGTACTTCAGGAAATTATACTCTAAAACCAGGAAACTACACATTAAGGGTTACTGTAACTGGACCAGCTAATGCATGGGAATCTGGTGATAACGATGCAAACGCTGCACTGTTCTCAGGAACAAGAGTTGCAGTGATCTATCCTAAGTTCCTCCAGAACATATGGGAAACTTCGTATGCATCAACAGCATCAGAGGCAGAGTACAATGCAGGAGTAACCTTGAATAAAACTTTAAGAGATGCAGGAATAACTGTGGATCCGAGTTTGATTAGAACAGAGGCAATGTACACTGGTGATCTTCCAAATGCTATACCTGTGAGATTGAATTTATGGAAACAGTAAGGTGATATAAGATGGATGAAAGGGGATATGCGTTCACACCATTGGCATTTTTGCTCTTTATACCTGTAATAGTAATAGCATTATCCTATGGTAGTATAGTAAATGAATTGAATGACTTATCTGCACTTGCAATGGGTGGAGATGTCACATATAACACTGCTACAAATATATACTCTGCAATGGAGAAGGGTGCTGGAGACGCAGGTAGAAATGGAGCCTACAATGCAACGAGAAATGTTATTGATAACAACGCCTTCATGACAGACAGCAGATCCTACATAACCAACAACATACTGAACAACATGAACGATTATGTTATCACTGCATGTCAACGTTTGGAGATTGAAACAGGCCGCCAGATATACATAAATAACATCTCTATTACAAACACCACTTATCAGGTATTTAAGCCTGGAGATGTTAGTATAACACAGGAAGACCCCTTTGGATTTTATGTTAACATCAAGGGAGGAATACCTATAAGGGTAGAACAAAAAGATCAAGTATATGAAGGTTACACTCCTCAGATGAAGGCATATGTTTCTATTGAAGGAATAGAAGATCCTTACATATGGATCAACTCCAAAGAGAGGATAAGTACGGTTATATACAAGTACCCTCATTTCATAAAAGATCCACTGGGTAACGATTACCAGTTCCATTATTCAACAGATTCAGATGGACAACGTTTACACTACATCTGGGAGTGTCTAAATGGTACAGGTAACCCTAGTGAGATTTATCCTCGTCCTTACTATTTCGTTGACCCCATTGATTCAAGTAAAAATCATTATGGTGGATTATCTTTCTTTGACAGGTTAGAGAACAAAACTCCAACCACATCAACCAGTGCTTCCAACACCAGAATGAGCACATTCATAGTGGGTGATCCACTTCAAGAGGATCATGGAACATCAGCGATATCCCGCCTTGATCACGAGTACTTCACAGGTGTGGGTGGAACACCAATATACCTTGGTACTGGTAGCAACCAGATACCCATGAGAGAGCCAGATAGCAATGGAACACCATATGGTGCGATATTTTATCTTTCACCTGACTATAAAACATTCCTTGATTTAACAGCTGCCCATTATTAGGTGATTAAGTGAAAAAATTATACCTCGACAATAAAGGATTTGCAACTGCAGAGCTTCTGTTTGTAACCTTGATAATACTGGTGATAATGGCTGGAATGTTGTCCCTCATATCTGGTGAAATGGATAAAACCCAAACTGGAAATCTTGGACAGGTCCGTGCTGAAGGTGAAATAATAGCAGAAGCCATAAATACAGCATATCTAAATGGTAATGGTTACACGATCAATTTAGATCTCCCAAAATATGATAAAAATGACAGTATCCAGTTTACAGCAGTCACAACAAGTAAAGGAACCACCAACTTCCTCACCATCAACTATGGAACTCAAAGTTTTGACATCCAGCTCATACCAAAAAAGGTTGAAAGTTACACAATGGACAGTGAACAGAAGTACCATATAAAGAATGACAATGGAACCATAACATTTGAAACTTACTGAGGAAATACAATGGATCTTGATTTAACACCAGAAAAGAAAGCATTGATCGCCCTGGGAGTTGTGGTTTTGATCATCGCGGTCTATGCATACAACCCCTTCTTCCAAACCTCCAACAACACAACTATTAACAACACAACAACTTCCAGTCCATCGGTTGTCCCTGTTCCGTTTACACAACAGGGATCCAATAACACAACATCAAACAACACAACTACAAATTCCACAAGCCAAATAACTGCAGGACAGGCACAGAACATAGCTGCCCAGGCAAATTCAGGTTACACTGCAGGTCAGGCCACTCAAAGTTCAATAACAGTCAATGGACAGCAAACTTCTGTATGGGTTGTTCCATTATCTAAAAATGAAGCAGTTAAAAAAACAGTTTACATAGATTCTAATACTGGAAAGATAATACAACAAACATAGATACAAAGATAAATACAGTAACTAAAATTTAAAAAAAATTAGTTCTATAACGAATCACGGTGACACCATGGGAACACTTGCAGCTATATTAATGATAGTGCTATTTTTTGTATTGATGGTCTTCGTATTTTCAATAGCACTTTTGACTCCTTTAATTGGTAAAAGAAATCTTTTATTTGTTGTATTTCTTGGATTCACAGTTGGAGTTATAGGTGGTGCCTTCTTCATATCTCCAATAATGGATGATATCCCTGATATGGCAAGAGCTGTTTACCAGTTCACAGATGACAGTCCTGAGGTTATAAGTGTTGATGTTTCTACAAATACAAATGTAACACAGTTCATTAAAACTACAAAATCTATTGAAGGTGTTAAAAGTGTTGAAAGTAGTGGAATAACCATTAAAACCGATGCCTTTTCAGACACATGGAAGAACATAATAATGGGAAGGGCAAGTTCTATCAATAGTAACGTAACCTCAATCAGCATACCCTCAAACAATACATTAATACTCCAAGTTAAGGAAAACAGTGACCCTCAAACAGTCATAAACAGTCTTGATGAGTGGTTGATGTTTGTAGGGGGAATAAATGTAAAGTACAGTACTGTACACGTTTCTGTGAACGTTGATGCATCCCAAGTTGATTCAGTTGTGTCAAAGCTCCCACAGGATCAAATTGTTATAACTGGAATCAAAGGGCCTGTGGAGGATAAAATCAACTACTTAAACTCTGTACTCCCCAAAAAATCAAATGTGGTTCTGGTCTGTGGATTTTTAGGCATGCTTGTTGGACTTGCAGGTGTTTTCATAGACACCATAATGGAAGGTTTAAGAAGAACAATGAATAAATTTAGAAGAAAGGAAGGATAATAACATTCATTACAATACTTCTTTTATTTACTCCTCTCTTTTTACAGAGTTATCCATCCATAAGATTCAAATCGTTTCAGCAGGATAAAAAACATGAAGGGATTGTTTTTTTTAAAATATAATTAAGTATTTTATAATTATCTAAACAAAATATCACTTAAAATCAATATTGAACTAAAAAAATAAACATGATTTAATTATTAACAGGTGAAAAATATTATGAAAGCAGCTGTACTATTTTCCGGAGGTAAGGACAGTACAATGGCAGCATACAAAGCCGTTGAAGAAGGTTGGGAACTGGAATATCTTGTTTCCATGTTCTCAGAAAACCCTGCATCTTACATGTTCCATGTTCCCAATATAGGTTTGACCGAATTGTCCTCAGAGGCAATGGGTGTTCCACTCCTCAGGGTAAAAACTCTTGGTAAAAAGGAGGAGGAACTGGAAGATCTCAGAAGGGCTTTAGGGGAACTGAAGGAAAGGGGTGTTGAAGCTGTGTTTGCAGGTGCCCTGGAATCTGTATATCAAAAGTCAAGGATAGATGATATCTGCAGTGAGCTTGGACTTGAGTCACATGCTCCACTCTGGCACAGGGATCCACGGGAGTACATGGAGGAGATCATAAACCTTGGATTTGAGGTTATAGTAACCAGTGTTTCTGCAGAGGGTCTGGATGAGTCATGGTTGGGTAGAAAACTTGATATGGAAGTTTTGGATGAAATTGTGAAGCTCAATGAGAAGTACGGCATTCATATAGGATTTGAAGGTGGAGAAGCCGAAACCCTGGTCCTTGACTGTCCTCTCTTTAAAAAACGTATAAATGTGGTTGAGGCCAGGAAGGTATGGGAAAAGGACAGCGGATACTACCTGATAGATGAAGCTGTTTTAGAGGATAAAGATTAAAAGATAAAGGATTTTAAAAAATATTCATTAATAATATGAATATTTAAAAATAAAAAACAGATTTTATTCATATATTTTTTTTCTTACTCTCAATTTTTAAATATAAAAATGTTGAATATAAAAAAATACTCCAAAGATCACTTCTCTGTGATCCACTGGATCAATGTTTCAACTTCGTCTGTTTCTATTTCTACCTCAATTTCTCCCAGTGGAGATTGGTATCCTTCAACGAAGTTGGGCACCTCAACAAGTGCTGCCTGTTTACTTAAAGAGAAGGTAATTATATTAGAGGATGCATTCTTTTCAAGTATTTTACTTGCAGTGTCTCTTATTCTCCTTTCCCTTAGTAAGTCCTTCAGGATCTGTAGCGATTCTATACCTCCAGAAACAATGACGTAATTTTCCCCTATTTCAATATCTTCATAATCGAACATGTTAGAAAGGGCTTCAGTAACCTTTTCAAGATCCTCTGTGGGATTAACCATTGCTCTAGCTTTTATTTTGCATTTCATTTTTTAATACGCCCCTTACAACATTTTTAAGTTTTTTCACAGGCCCCTCATTGACGATCATGTAATCTGCAGTTGCTATGACATTTCCAATTCCAAATTTAAGTTCCCTCTCATCCCGCTTTTTAAACTGGGATAACTCCACGAAATCATCATCCCGCATACGTTTTTTAAGTCTTTTGAATCTTGTTTTAGGAGTTGAATGAACTGCTATTACCTTAAAATCCTTGAAGTTTTTCCTGAATATCTCAACTTCGTAGGGACTTCTTATACCCTCTATCATGTAAACATTATCCACGTTACCTGAAGACTTTTCTGAAGATTTTTCATTTAGATCTTGGTTGTACAGGTTCTTTATGGACTCTACACAGCGTTCTGCAACTACAAACTCACCATGCTCCTCCCTAAGTTTAACTGCAACTTCTCCTGGTGTTGAACCTCTCTTCTCAGCCTCGTCCCGGATCACGTCTCCCATACGTACGATGGGTATTTTCAAAGTCTTTGCCACCCTTGAAACAACACTTTTACCTGAACCAGGCAGTCCCGTAACCCCAATAACCTTCATAATCACACATCACCAGTATAAGCTCTTGAAACTATCTCCAATGATTCTTCAAGATTTTTATCGTTGCTAAAATCTTCCAGTATTCCCTTAAGCTCATTTTCACTGCAATTTTTAAGTTCCATAACTTCCTGAATGAGGTTTGGTAGCGCACGTACAACGTTGTCAACTATGGTTACAGTGGAGGTTGTTGCAGTTCTTGAAAGTGGGTTGAGATCAACCGTTACAACTGTTTTCCCATTTGCAACAAGCGCCTCTGCCCTGTCACCATCTTCAAGGGGTACCAGTACAACATCTGCACTGCAAACACCTTCAAGACTTGCCCTTGCCCTTGGACCTTCAAGACCCTCTATGATTCCTTTTTCCTCATTTTCTACGCCCAGAACCACTTTGGCACCAGCAGCTTTCAGTGCTTCTCCAACCTTTTCAACCCTGGAAGCTGTTCTGTAGAAGAGGTTTATCTCTACCTTTGCTCCAAGGGCTTCTGCAAGTTTCACGACCCATTCTGCTGCAAGGGCTGTTGTGTTACCGTTAACGGATATAACCGGATTTTCTGCAAGGAGAAGTGCCGCTGCACCTGCTCTTTCAGCTTTTCTGGCAGGTTCTGTTGTTTTTTCACCTATGAGGTAGTCGAATGCTTCACCACGGCCGTGGGCTATCATTCCAGAATCAGCTAGTATACCCTTCTTGTAGGCATCCACTATCCTTGCCCTTAACATGAGTGATTCGTATCTTGGATGATCTTTAGGTATCATATGTATCAACTATTGAATTTATTGTATATATTACTTATTAAATAAACTCCTTTTTTTAAAATAACCCTTTTAAGGGGAAATATTTTTATTTAAAATAATAATAAAATGATTTTTAATATTTAACCTGACAAGATATTAAAATAGTAATATAAGCGTAGATCCCATTTTATATGTGTATGCAAAGTAGACGTCAAAAAATGGATGGATTTAGAATTTTGTTTTTACCTTCTCTATTATGTTTGTGGGTTTGTTTCCAGTTAAATTCATGAACTTCTCTTCCAGCTTAACCTTCACAAAATCTCCTTCAACTGCTCCTATGCTGTTTTCCACCATGTAAATATCCGGTTTCACATTTGAACGAATATCATATTCGATCTTTACATAAGCAACGTTTTTACCTGCTTCTACTACCTCACCATAGGTGTAGTTTCTGTAGTACCTGATCCTGAATATCAGGAAAACAGCGGCCACCAGTATCAAGGCGAATATTAAAACCGTGAGGGATGGGAAGAACTGGAATGAGAATGCATTTACAAATGTAGAGTTGGTACCCACAACAACTAGAACCAATCCTATAACGATGTACATCAAAAAGAAGTCACGGTAGGCTGGAAAATCGTTGCTGTACATGAGTTTGATCCTTTTGTAGAGAAGGTAAACTACGTAGCCTACGGTTAAAATTCCCAGAATTCCATAGATGATTCCTGCTATGAAGTTGAATATGTAGAGTATTGAGAATATGATGAAAGCACCAGATAGTATTTGCAGTCTTAGGATGGTGTTTTCTTTTTCCTTATAATTGAAGCTTCCAGATATAAAGATAGTATCCTCTGAACCATCCATCTGCTTACTTAACTCCTCAATATCCTTTGGTATTTCAAGAGGTTCCTCAGATTCACCTTTTTTAGTGGTTATTTTGGATACTCTTTCTTCAATTTTTGTATTATCCCTGATCCGGTTGATATTTTCCTTGATGTTGTCTGTGTCAACTTTAGACTTGAAATCATCAGTTTTTATTGAACGAAGTTTCTCTGGAATCTTTGGTATTGCAAGAATAAGCATTCCCACAAAAGAAAAAACTTTTAAGATTATATCTCCGAATTTATTGAAGAAATTCATTTGTTAACCTTCTGATAATTTATAATCGTTGATTCATTGATATTATGTTAAATTTACTGTTACCACTTTTTCATTTTGCTTCCATTCCACCACAACAGTGTGCCAACCTGCAGATACAGAATTCAAATTTTGGGTGCTTAATTTTGAATCTGTGTCCCTTGTAATGACTTTATTTGTCTTGTCCCATAGAACCACCGTCATTGAGATGCCATCTGTACCTGTTGTGAAGTCCTTGTGCTTTGGGATGTAAACACTCAAGGTTCTTTTTGAACCGGGCCCATTTGCATACACTAGATCAGCTGCGTTTGCAATGGTATCTACAGCGTTCTTTGCATCTGATGATTGGGAAACATCACTACTTGCTTCTATAGAAGGTGTAATTACGTGAGTTAGCAGCATACCAAATACAAGTAGAACCACCAGAATCACAAGCAAATATTCCACAGAAACCTGTCCCTTAACGTCCATTTTTATCACATCTAAATCTATCATCTTACCACAATATAAATTTTGTTTTATAAATCCATGAAATAGGATTTTCATTTATATGATCGTGAAGAGAATCTTCTCAATTATAACAGCCAGATCTCCTATGAAAAGAGATATTAAAAGGCCTATTAAGATAGATGGGGCAAATGGAACTCCCCTCTTTATTCTGAGATTGTCTTCTATTTTTCCTTCCTTCAAAATATCCTTAAGATAGTCTATATCTTTCTTTTGAAGTCCAGCAGCCAGTGCTCCAACTACCAGTTTTCCCCTAGGACCAGAGAGCTTGCTGATATCACCGGTTTTTACAGCTTCTTTGGCTTTGCTGAAAAATCCTGTGTCATCGATTTGGATTTCTCCATCCAGTTCATACATGTTGTAAGCTGGTATCATTCCCTCCTTGAGTTGGCTGATCCTGTAATCATCCTGCAGTGCCTCCCTGCTCACACTGGTCAAAACCTTTCTCACTATGTTAACAAATGTTATTGAGACCAACAAAAAGCCAATACTTATCAGTGTAAGTTCTAATCGACTGTAAAGTGCAAAGGCCACTGCAACAGTTACAACAACTGCTTCCAATTTGTCTGGAAGTTTGGATATGACAATTATCAGAAGGATCGTTAAAATAAGAGACAAAATCATTGGGTAATCTATGAAAAGTCTTATTTCAAGAATTATTGCCGCTGCAGCTGTTATAACCAAGGATAATAATATGTTCTGTTTGTAATCTTTTTTGATTGGGGAGAGAAGTTCGTCCATGAGATGGGGTTTCCTTTTCATGGCTATGTAAAATATGAACATCAAAAGAAATGGAAGTATCGACAGTATACTGTTTATTATAACTGTCAGGGCAAAGGGATAGACTGCAAAAACAGGAAAACTCCATGAACCTATGTTGTAACTTACCATTGATACTGGAAATGGTAGAAGAGCTGCCAGTGCCGTGAACAGTTTAACATCTCCACCAGCCCAGGCACCGAACTTCCAGAACAGGTAACCCACTGCAAAGATGACTCCAGTGTAGATCACACCTAAAACAATGAACATTGGGTTGGAGGTCATGAAGGCATAAACACCGTTCAATAGAATTCCAATACCTATTAAAGGGAAGGTTAGTTTGTTTTTAATAACACCTTCTTTTATATCAGAGTAACTCGCATAAACACATGCTAATATTGCTATAACTGCACAGATAAATGGGATGGTTGTTATCATAAAAATCATTGTTTTTAATTTGTATTTATCATCACTTTTAACTAAAAATCAAATTTAAGGATGGAAAAATCTTTAAATATTGATAAAAAGTTTTTAAGAGGTGAATCTTAAATTTTTTAATATTAAATCATAATTCAACTTGTCCTGAATGAATCTAAACATTCTTAGCCTTTTTTTTGTCAATAGCAGCTTTTATAAATGATCTGAATATTGGATGTGCATTGTTTGGCCTTGATTTAAATTCAGGGTGGAATTGACAGCCTAAAAACCAGGGGTGGTCTGGAAGTTCCACTATTTCAACAAGGAAATTATCAGGAGATGTTCCTGAAATTACAAGGCCCTTATCTTCAAGAAGCTGTCTGTAATCATTGTTGAATTCGTATCTGTGCCTGTGCCTTTCTGAAACGAGATCCTCCTTGTAGGCTTCATGTGCAAGGGTTCCTTCCTTGAGTTTGCAGGGGTATGCACCCAGTCTCATGGTTCCTCCCATGTTCTTTATCTGCTTCTGTTCAAGCATGATATCTATAACTGGATGTTTGGCGTTTTCATTAAACTCGGTACTGTTTGCCCCTTCAAATCCGTTCATTCGTGCAAATTCTATTACCATGCACTGCATTCCAAGGCATATTCCAAATAGAGGTATCTGATTCTCTATGGAGTGCCTGACTGCATCGAGTTTTCCTGAAATTCCCCTTTCACCGAAACCACCTGGTATGAGGAGGGCATCAACGTCACGGATCCTATCGGGGTTAAGGGATTCCTCAGCTTTTATCCATTCAATATCCACTTTAACACCATGATGGGCTGCAGCATGTTTGAGAGATTCCCTGATACTGATGTAGGCATCTTCAAGTTCAACGTACTTTCCAACTATACCCACAGTGACCTTGAAATCGTCTTTCTTGAGGGAATCAACTATCCTGCTCCATTCGTAGAGGTCAGGTTTTCTTGCTTCCATTTTCAACCTTTTGAGTATGTAATCCCCTACATTTTCCCTGTTGAGGTTCAATGGAACCTCGTATATGGAATGGGCATCAGGTGCATTTACAACTGCCTTCACATCAACATCACAGAAGTGGGCTATTTTTTCCTTCAGGTGATTGTCTATTGGAAGTTCAGACCTGCATATTATCACATCGGGAGTTATACCTGTGCTTCTGAGTTCCTTGGTACTGTGCTGTGTTGGTTTGGTCTTGAATTCACCGGCAGCACGCAGATACGGCACGTATGTTACATGGACGAACATGACGTTTTCAGGTCCCTCCTCATTTCTGAGCTGACGAAGGGCTTCAAGGAAAGGCTGGCTTTCTATGTCACCAACGGTTCCACCAACCTCCACCATGACAACCTCTGCCTGAGTTTCATTTGCAATTTTACGTACCATAGATTTTATTTCATCTGTTATGTGTGGAATGATCTGGACACATGACCCCAGGTAACTTCCCTTTCTCTCCTTTTTGATAACAGAACTGTAAACCTTTCCGGTTGTTATGTTGGATTCTCCTGAAAGGTTGACATCCAGAAATCTTTCGTAATGGCCAAGATCAAGGTCAGTTTCCATACCATCTTCCGTTACAAAGACTTCACCGTGCTGGTATGGGTTCAATGTTCCTGAATCCCAGTTCAGATATGGATCTATTTTTATTGCAGTTACATCCACACCGTATGACCTCAATATTCTTCCAATCGATGCAGATGATATTCCTTTTCCTATTGAACTTACAACACCGCCGGTTACAACTATATACTTTGACAGATACACCCTCTCCTTAAAAATATTTTCCTTTAAACTTCGTTATCATTAAAAAGTATCATTTGGATTACAATCTTAATCCTTGATGTTAATTTGTAAATTTTTTATTAAAGAACACATTAACTAAAATATTTTGTTTCAGCTATTAAATAAATATTGACATTGGATCAATAATATGTGGTTTCCATTGATTCTTCAAAAATTAGGCAAACCACTGATAAAATAAATGAAAATTGGATACAATCCTCATTTTAAAGCTCAACTTTTACCTGCGTATTTGATGAAATGTTCCATGAACCTGTAACCATCAATTAACCCTTGAGAACCTTTTTTAGCAGATTCTTCATCATAATACTCTGTTTCATCTGCCTCGGCCAGTGTTGAGAACATCGCATATGGAACTGGATCCATTGTGTGGGTTTTAACGTGTACAGGTGTTGGATGATCAGGTAAAACTGCAACTGCATGTTCACCAAAGTCTGGAAGCTTTTTCAGGAGCTTTCCAATGATCCGTTTATCAATACGTTCCATTGCCTTCATCTTCTCAGGGAGATCACCGGCATGTCCTGCCTCGTCAGGTGCCTCAACATGAACGAAAACAATATCATGGGTTTTAAGTGCTTCAAGTGCGTATTCAGCCTTTCCACAGTAATCTGTATCGTAGTAGCCCGTTGCACCAGGCACATAAATATTGGTGAGGCCAGTGTAAACACCCAACCCCTTTATGAGGTCCACTCCTGTGATGGTGGCTCCTTTCAGACCATATTTCTCCTTGAATGATGGCATTTCTGGTTTGACTCCCTGTCCCCAGAGCCATATCATGTTTGCAGGGTTTTTACCCTCCTGAACACGTTTCTGATTGATTGGATGATTCGTTAGTACCTCCTTGGATCTGTGCATTATTCCATTTAAGATCTCTGCATTTTTGGTTTCTGCAGGTTTCAGGAGGTTTGATTCAACTGGTTCTCCAACAACATCATGGGGAGGTGTTGATACAAGATCTGCAGCACTTTTCTCATGGAAGAGGAAAAGGTGTCTGTAGCTTGTTCCAAGGTAGAATTCACCGTAACCTGGGAACTTGTGGTTCAGAGCCTCTATTAGCTGGGAGCTTTCCTCTGTACTTATGTGTCCTGCGTTGAAATCTTCAAGAATTCCATCCCTTTCAGTTATGAAGTTGCACCTGAATGCAACATCACCTTCCTTAAGTTCTGCACCAATACTGGGAGCTTCAAGTGGACCCCTACCAGTGTAGTATTCCTTGGGATTGTATCCCATTATTGAAAGGTTTGCAACATCAGAACCTGGCCCCATTCCATCAGGCACAGTTTTAAGCATTCCACTAACACCCTTTGATGCTATGTAATCCATGTTGGGTGTTCTGGCACTTTGAAGTGGAGTTTTACCATCCAACTCTTCAAGGGGATAATCCGCCATCCCATCTCCTATCACAACAACGTATTTCATTTTAAAATCCTCTTTATAAATGTTGTAAAATTTATTTCATTAAACGAATTCCATTCATTGTTTTTATTAAAAAAAATTTTCTGTTAAAATTTTTATGTTAGATACCTTTTTATGTATTTTTTATGTTAAATTACATTCATTGAACATTATTATATCTAAAGAACACTCTTTTGAAGTTTTAATAATAAAAAAAGAGTTGATTTTTATGTTGATCTTAAAAAAGATAAATTATTTGGATTTCCAGATGCTTATGAGGTCACTTAAGATTGCTGATGCTGTTTCAACTGATCCTGCACCTTTACCCACAACCGTTACATCATCTGCAAGGTCTGTTTTGAGTGTTGCAACGTTCAGGGTTCCATCAACAGCAAAGGGTGATCCCTTACAAACCAGGCGTGGTGAAACTTCAAGTGAGTCTTCTGATATTTCACCCACGAGTTTTATGAGGTAACCATCCTTCTTGGCCAGGGCTATTGATTCAGGGGTTATTCCAGATATTCCTCTTACCTCAACATCATCGTATGAAACATCCATTCCCATTATGGAATTTGCAAGTATAACAACCTTACATGCTGCATCGATTCCCTCAACATCCTGAGTTGGGTTTGTTTCAGCTATTCCAAGCTCCTGGGATTCCTGGAGTATTTTTTCGTAGGATGTTCCTTCCTTTGCCATCCTTGAAAGTATGTAGTTGGTTGTGCCGTTCAGGATTCCAAGAACTGAGTTTATATCACAGCCTGCAAGGGTTTCATGTGCGAAGTTCA
Organism: Methanobacterium congolense; assembly: GCF_900095295.1. Lineage (NCBI taxonomy): Archaea > Methanobacteriati > Methanobacteriota > Methanobacteria > Methanobacteriales > Methanobacteriaceae > Methanobacterium > Methanobacterium congolense. The sequence continues at coordinate 1,108,486 of NZ_LT607756.1, read as the reverse complement.
GTATGGGCATGGCGCCACCTACAGATGCCTCAAATTTAAACTGAACACCATTGGATTCAGCTGAATCTGCAAGTTCCCTGAAGCAAAGGGCAAGGGGTCCCTTGTTGGAGGTTACAACATCTTTTTTCTGGTTGAAAGCCTTTAATATGTGGGTTTTTGCTGGTTCCCCATCGTCTATGTTGGTTGGTGTGACTTCAATAAGGCAGTCGTAGTCAACATCATCCATGACATCAACACCTGAAACACTTGGAACTCCATGTTCAGGGTATTCAGATACTTTGCCTTTTTTGATCTTCGTTTCAAGAAGCAGATCAGGATCGAGACCTTCCTGGCATACCGCAGCTCCTGATGTGTCTGTAACAGCCACCAGATTGAGGTTCAATCCATATTTTGCCTTTATCTTGTCTCTTTTTGTGGAAAATACCCTTGCGACTCCCTGTCCAACTGCTCCAAATCCAAGCATAACAATCTTCATTAAATGCCTCCAAATTAGAAGTTAAATAACTTAATTCATATTAAACGCTGATGATTTTCGTTATAATCAGGTTAAACTTCATTGATAACTAAAAATCCCTTTGAACTTCCAATGTCTTTTATCAATTTCATTACATCCCTCTTCTTACCATAATCTGCTTCAACTATTATTTTTGATGCAGATTCCTCTGGATGATCCGACATCTTCAGGTCCAGGTCTGCAACGCGTACACCCTCTTCTCTGTTGAGGAGTGCAACCGTTTCATTGAGATCCTGTTCAACCAGGTTCCCGATTATAACCGTTGTGATCTTTTCCTTCCTCACAACACCGTCAACCTCAATTATCTGAATATCCTGTGATTCTAAAGTTCTTATAACCATTTTAAGTGTTTCTTTATCCCCTTCTATGGTTATGTGAACTGGTACTGTTCCACGTTCTGTTTTCACATCACGCTGGTGTATTACAGCAACTATGTTGGCTCCAAGTTTTCCTATGGGTTCCAGTGCATCTAAAAGTTGACCTGGAACATCCAGGAGTTCCAGTACAAGGTTAAGTCTCATTTTTTATCCCCAACCATTTAACTTCAATTAAAAATTTGTTAACGTTCCATAATTTGTTAACATTTCATTGAATTCTTATAATCAAACTTTATAATCCCAAATTTCATGGAAATTATTTAACCCATTTTCCTTTTTCAGCTATTAAATTGCCTTTTTCATCTAAATGAGCATTTCTAAGGATTTTTTCAGGGTTTTTGTCCTCAGCTTCATCTTCACGTGATAGGTTAACGTTGTCCACTATGTAGTATGTTTCTTCAAGTTCAGGGATGTCCTGAAGTTCCTTTGAAAATTTTTCCAGTATTTTTTCTGCTTCCTTCTCTATCTTCAAATTATATTCCCCCAAATTCTAAAAAGATGCTCAAAATTATAACACATCATTAACTTCAGATAGTAACAATTAAATTTAATTGAGAAATTATGATTAAATCAGGTCTGTGGGCGTGGAGCCTAAAGATCTTTCAAGTTTATTTTTATAGGTCTCATCATTTAAAACCTTCTTTACCAGAATTTTATGAATACCTGAACCGTACTGTGCTGCTTTCTTTGGGCGTTTAACTATGTCATCCATGACACCAATATCTGCTGCAACTTCCCTTAATATTGATTTACGGAGTTTATCATCTTTCCCATCTATTTTGTACTTCATTGGTATCTGCATTGCAAGATCAACAACTTCAATGTCAAGGAAGGGAACCCTGAGCTCCACACTGTTTTTCATTGTAACTGAATCATCCCTCTGAAGGTTCACATGGTAAAGGTTGAGAACATCGTTTTTAAGGTCTTCCTGAGCTTTTTCTCCCTTTTCATGGTAGAACTGGAGGTAACGGTTGTAGCCTCCAAAGAGTTCGTCTGCACCCTGCCCTGAAAGCATGACCTTCAAACCACTGGCATGTGCCATCTCAGATGTAAGGTAGGAGGGCATTCCCACACCTAACTTCATGATGTTGAACTCTTCAATGGCATTTAACACAAGCTCTGTGTAACCTCGAACCAGTGTCTCATCAACTGTTTTGATGTGAAGTGAAAGTGACATATGTGCTGCTGCTTTTTTTGCAAACTTTACATCCTGTGAATTTTTATTGCCCACTGTGTAAAGTTCAGTTTCCACTCCCATGTCCTTGCAGATCTTTGCAAGGATGGTGCTGTCAACACCACCGGAAAATATTATCCCAACCCTTGAGAGTCCTTCTATCCTCTTTTCAACAGATTTTATCAGTGCACATTTCAATCGGGTTCTTAATTCTTCCTTTTTCAATTCTTCCCTGAGAGGTTCACTGGATTTTGAACTTGGATTACTTTTAATTTCCTGAGAATTTAGACTGCTCTCGATTCTGTTGGGATCTAGGTTGATTCTGCTGCCTATTTCAACAGGCTTTCCATTTAGGAGAATTTCATCTGGAGCAAGGGTTTCAACCCTTTCAATTCCAATTTTCCACAGGGCCTTTCTCTCAGATGCAAATGCAGATACCTCACTGTTCTGCCCGTAATAGAGTGGTTTAACACCCAGAGGGTCCCTCACCACCACACAGTCCCTTCCATCGTAGACTGCAAATGCATAATCACCATCAAGATGTTCAATAGTTTTTTTAACAGCTTCTAAAAGAGGATTTTCAATCTTGGTGTTGTAGAACTTTTTTACAAGGTGCAAAATGACTTCACAATCAGAATCTGTTGTAAATTCTCCATCCCAATCTTTTTTAAGATTTTTATAATTGTAGATTTCACCGTTGCAGACAAGGATGAATCCATCAGTTTCAAGGGGCTGAACAACCTCTGATCCAACGATTGAAAGCAAGTTATGGCCCAGTGCAAAGGAACCATCAGGAATTTTAAGGCTGTTTAAATTGCCCTTGATGATGTTACCATTTACAAAAACACCGGATCCATCAGGACCCCTGTGTTTTAAGCTTTGAAGCATCACCTTAAGGCTTTGACCTTTGAAATTTCCATTTAAGCCCACTATTGCACACATAATTATCATTTACTCATAAATTCAATGTTAAATAGCCAATATTTAGTTTTAAAAGATTATCTGGTTTAAAAAGAGTTAATATTTAAATGTTTATGTTCTTTACCTTTAGTGCAACGTTTTTTTCAAGGATAACTAAAATTCTTAGAATTATTTTTAGTTATAATCCATTCTTTTAATTCTTAATTAAATAAAAAAAACCTTTGGGCTCAGGCTCAACCTATCCACAGGGGTGTGAACCATCCTTTGCTTCTGAACCCATGCAGGCATTACAGTTTAGGGGTATGTTGTCTTTTTCCTTGTGGAGCTGGCACACTATCTCTTCAGTTTTAACCTTTCGGCAGACATCACATATTCTGGAGATTATACCACTCTGATCCAGTTTTCCATCCATTAAATCCTTTGCAAACTCCTTTATGAGTTCCTGAGTTTCATCGTTGAACTTGATTCCATGACCCCTTTTATCACTTATGTACTGGGATACTGCAGGCTGGGTTATATCCAGAAGTTCTGATATTTCTTTTTGTTTCATTCCCAGGTTCAGAAGTTCCTTGGCAAGTTCTGACCTTATTGTGGGAATGACGTACCATACAACTATTTCACATGGTGGTCTCATTTTGATCACATCTTCAATTGATTAGATTTAAATTCTATAATTCATTTTCTGCAATTCTTTTTACAATCCTATTTTTAAATAAAGTTTAATTTAAATTAATATATTCTAATATAAGGCCACTTTTAATTTTATTCAGGAGTTTTACCAATAAAATATAGTTTATGCTGATTAACCCTCATTCAATAAAATTTGGTAACCTCAATTTTTTTATGAGTTTCTATGATCCTATTTTTTATGATCTAATACTCTTAACAATTGTTTATTTAAATGTTGTTTTTAAAGTATCTATAATTTGGGATACATTCCAATCTTTCAATTTTTAAGGTGCAAATAAATTGATTATTTACATTAAAAACTCTTTTAAATTGTTCAAATTTTTTTTATAGTTTTTTTAGTTATTCAAAGGAGGTTTTATCTAAATTGAAGTTTTTTTTATAATTTTTCTTATATTATTTGCTTTAAAATTTTATCTTTTCTTTTCAAAGCTTAGATTTTGATTAGTTTAAATTTTAACAGTTAGAAAAATAGTGTTTATAAAATGGAAATTTTATGAAGCGAAAAAGTTTTTATGAAGTTGAAAAAAATTAAATTCCTGCTCCCTCTGAAAATATCTCTTCTATCTCTGATTTCTTGGTCAGGAAACCATTGACCTTCAGTACATCTGAGGATATTCCCAGTTCATTTATCTGTCTTTCAAGTTCGTCCTGGCGCTGCATCAGAAGGTTTATAACCTCTGCAACTGGATCCGGGAGTTTTCCATGATCGAGGTCAATGGCACATTTACGTTTTTCAGGCACGATCCTTCCAGGTATTCCAACGATTGTGGAACTTGGTGGGGCCGACTTGAGTACAACTGAACCTGCACCTATCTTTGAGCAGTCCCCTATTTCTATGTCCCCAATTACCTTGGCACCGGAGCCTATAACAACACCATTACCAATGGTTGGGTGTCTTTTCTTCTTTTCAAGGCTCGTTCCTCCTAGAACAACACCCTGATATATGAGTACGTCATCACCTACTTCTGCTGTTTCCCCAACAACAACACCCATCCCATGGTCTATGAAGACTCTTCGCCCTATTGTGGCTCCGGGATGTATTTCAATACCCGTTAATAATCTGTTGATGGCTGATATGAAACGTCCCATAAGCAGATGATTGCGAATCCAGAACCAGCTTGCAAGTCTATGTAACCATATTGCATGTAACCCTGGGTAGCAGAGTATGACTTCAACTTTGTTCCTGGCTGCAGGGTCTCTGCAGAAAACAGTTTTTATATCTTCTTTTAAACCATCAAACATTGTAGATCACCTAAAAATTTTGATTAAAGACATATGGATAAAATTGGCGTCAAATGTGGCGTCTGATTAAATTCATATGCCCTTTTTTCTTATTTATAGTTCATTCTGTATGGATGAACTTTTTAGATGAAAACTTCTTCGTTTTCTTTGAATATTTCTTCAAATACCCAGTCGATACTGAGGTATCTTTCTCCGGTATCTGGGAGAATTGCAATTATTGTTTTGCCTTTGTTTTCAGGCCTTTTTGCAAGTTCGATTGCTGTCCAGGTTGCAGCTCCAGAGGAAATACCTGCAAAGATTCCTTCTTCCCTTGCGAGTCTGACAAGGGTTTTTCCAGCATCCTCATCCTTAACTGTTACAACTTCATCAATTATGTCTTTGTTCAAGACTTTTGGTACAAAACCGGGGCCAATACCCTGGATTTTGTGGGGTCCTCCCTGTCCTGTTGAGAGTACCGGGGATGTTGCAGGTTCAACAGCTACTGCTTTGAAGTCTGGGTTTCTATCTTTGAGGACTTCTGCAATTCCAGTTATTGTACCTCCTGTTCCTGTACCGGCAACTAGGATGTCCACTTTTCCTTCTGTGTCTCTCCAGATTTCTTCTGCAGTTGTTTTCCTGTGTATTTCAGGGTTGGCCTGGTTTTCAAACTGCTGTGGGCTTACTGCATTTGGTATTTCCTTAACGAGTTCTGCTGCTTTGGCCACAGCTCCCTTCATACCTTCTGATCCGGGTGTGAGCACTATTTCAGCTCCAAAGACTGCTAGAAGCTTCTTTCTCTCAAGGGACATGGTGTCAGGCATGGTCAGTATGAGCCTGTAACCCTTTGCTGCTGCAACGAATGCAAGGGCTATACCTGTGTTACCGCTTGTAGGTTCAACCAGTACTGTGCCTTCCTTGATCTTTCCCTGTTTTTCTCCTTCTTCAATAAGTGCTACTCCTATTCTATCTTTAACACTGCTTACAGGGTTAAATGATTCCACTTTTACTAAAACTTCTGCATCAAGTCCTTCTGTTAGTTTGTTAAGCCTGACTAAAGGTGTGTTTCCTATTGTTTCAGTTATATCGTTTGCTATTCCCCTTGTAAGTTCTGGTATATTTACCATCTTTTCACCTTCTTTTTTCTTATTTAGTTTTACGCATTTATATAACTATCGTTATATAACAATTGTTAATTGATGTTTTGATATAAATAGTTAACTATAGTCAGTTCTTTTAACCAGGAATAATAAAAAAAAATCAATTTTAAAAAAAAACAATATAAAACATTAAAAAAAGTTCTCTCTGAACCCCACTACTTAATCAGTCCTTAGTTAATTTCTCAAGGGCATTATCTATAAAATCCGGAATCATATAGGGTTTTATACCATGGGATACAAGAAAGTTTGCAGCTCCCTGGCCAATACGGCTTACTACAACAGCATCACAGTCTTTTATGATTTTCAATGTTTCCATTCTCTCATTTTCATTTGATTCTCCACCCTTGCATGATAAAACATTCTTGCGAAGCTCAAGAAACTCATATGCTCCATCAAGATCAACATCAAATATTAAAAACTGTTGTGCGTGTCCAAAATGCTGGTTAACATACTTACCATCATTACTTGCAACTGCCACTCTGATTGAAACTAGTACCATCTCCTTTGAATCTTTAACACCATATTTATGGATTATAACATAACAATAGTTATATATATGGGTTTATTGTAATTCATGTTTAAAAATTAGATCGAAGTTTATTATATGCAGTTAATTTAACTAAAGGGAAACTTGCATTACATGATTAAATAAAATTAAACGATTAATAATAGATTAAAAAAATAAATAGATTAAGAATTTTTGCAACCAAAGAATTAAACTTATAGGGTTTCATTGAAATTAACTGCAACTTTAAACAAAACATTTAAAAGATGAATTTTAAACTAGATTAATTCAAAAAAAATAAAAATTATATTTACTGTTCTCAACGAGAATAATAAAAAACAGTACATGGAGATGTAATTTTGATTGAAGTAAAATTTCTAACCCGTTTTTTAGATATAACCGGAGAAAAAGCCATAGAAATAGAAGATGTTAATAATATGGCAGCCCTCATTGACGTACTATCTCAGAAATATCCTGACGGATTTAAAGAAACTCTCCTTGATGATAACGGAGAAATAAGGGATTACCTCAAGGTAGTAGTTAATGGTGATGATGTGAGATCCCTACAGGGTCTTGAAACTCCCCTAAAAGACAACGACCAGGTTGTTATGTTCCAGACCATTGCAGGTGGATAAATACCTAAATTCATTTTTAAAAATCTTAAAAAATAAAAAAATTGTTATTCGTTGGTTTTTATTAAAATTGTTTTTTTATTAAAAAAAATGAACTGGTGATTTTTGTGGTGAACTACCATTACATAAGAGGCCATAAAGTTTGTTTCAGCGAAGAAAATCCTGAAAAAGAGTTTTCTAGGGAGTACTATGAAGACACAGGATCTGAGGTGGGCGACCGCACTCAAAGACCCTGTGTTAGATGTGGTAAAAAACCAGACCCAGAAGGCTACGATGCATGCCTTGGGAAGTTACCAGGGGTTAAATATGCCTGTTGCGGCCATGGTGTGGAAGAAGGCCATATAATCTTTGAAAACGGCACCACATTGAAGGGATGTTTCACTGTAACCTACAGGAGAAAGGAGTAATTCCTTTAAACTGATAAATCCTTCAAAACAATTTTCTCATTTTTTTTATTAATTATTGAACCTGATTTTGAAATAGTATCTCTGAAGTTTCCTAACTTTTCACAGCTCATCAGTATCCTCAACCTATAAACTTAAATATAACAATTGTTATATTAATTTGTTAGTAACATTAAGGTGAGTATAAAATGAACATAGGCTATTTATCAACAGTTTACCACACATCATTCCTCTTAAAAAGTGGTGAATTTAAATCTAAGAGTTTAATGGGAAAAAATGATATTGAATGGTCACTCTTCCCAACAGGCCCTGCCATGATGAAGGCCTTTGAATCCAAGGAGATTGATCTGGGTTACATTGGTCTTCCACCAATGATGATAGGAATATCCAAAGGCCTTAAGATAAAATGTGTGGCTGGAGGGCACGTAGAAGGCACAGTGATGGTTGCACCTGAAGATTACAGATCCTTCATGGAACTGAACAGTTTGGAGGAAGTTTTGAAACAATTTGAAGGCAAAAGTATTGGAACACCTTCAAGTGGTTCGATACATGACGTGATCATCCGCAACTTAATAAAAGGCTATGATATAAACCTAAAGAATTATCCCTGGGCTGATTTTATTCCAGATGCCCTATTAAATGGTGAAATTGCAGCAGGTGTTGGAACACCTTCCCTTGCAACCGTTGCTTCCATGAGGTTTGATTCAAAGGTTGTGGTCCCTCCAGAAAAACTCTGGCTCTACAATCCAAGCTACGGAATAGTTGTGCAGGAAGAATTGATAGAAGAAAATCCAGAGCTCATAATGAACATTTTAAGGGCCCATGAGGATGCCTCTAATTTTATAAGGAAAAGCCCTGAAGATGCAGCGGAAATTGCAGCATCTGAAATGGGAGTTGTTGATAAGGATTTCGTGCTCAAGACATACTGTGTGTCTCCACGTTACTGTGCAAGTCTTCCAGAAGAATACATAAAATCCACACTTGATTTTATACCGGTTTTAAGGGAACTGGGATACATGAAAAAGGATTTGAAAAGGGAAGATATCTTCAACCTTGATTTTATAAGAGAGATCCACATGGAAGATCCACATTACTGATCAAAGTACAGTTATGTGGGTTATATGTGGAATAAAATCTTAAGATTAGGAATTAAGAAAAATTTTGAATGAAAAAAAGATTACGAATGAAGAATTTTATGAATGGAGGATTACTTTAAAATCAAGCTCAAATTGTTTTTCCTGAGAAACTGAGTTAATTAATCGTTCAGCTGCAGCAATCTGTTCAGTATCTCCTGTAACGCCCAGCCATACGGATCCTTCAGCTCCACAAACCCCTCCCCCTGCAATTAGTTCAGCTTCTGCACCAGTTAGATTTGAAATGGCTTCAATTTCTGTGAAGATCTCACCTGGAACAGGCAACAATCTGGGTCCCTGTGCTTCCATGCTGTTGAGCTTCAGGGCGATTTCATTGAGGTCAGCCCATACACGTTTTTCCATACCTACCGGATGGATCAAACTAACTCTACGCCCTATAACAGCCTGAAGTGCCGTGCCTATGGTTCCTCCATGGGGGTCACCTATGTACACCGCAGATTGTCCTCTCTCCCTGTTGAAGGAATTGACACCCTTCAGTATAACATCTCCAGGTCTTAGATCATCTACAACGTCGAAGATCGTGGCTCCTTTATCCCAAACACCATTTTCTATTACAACATCACCGGGAAATCCAGTTTCATCCTTCATTGCCCCTTTTTCACTTAATTTATCTCCCGGTGGTAGTACTATCCCTCTGAAGAACCTTTTTCTTGAAAATCCAGATTCCTGGTGGATACTTGACAATATCTCCTCTGCAATGTAACCATTGGTTGTGCCTGCAATAATCACGAGTCTCCCCGATTCAAGAGATTTCCGAATTAAAGGATGTTTACACATTCCTTTAGCTATTAATCTTTTTCCAGCTGCAGGTGTTATTAAGAACTGTTTCATATCAAACCCCTTAAACGTCGTTTTAATTGATAATAATCTATGTGTAATGTAACTAATCAATTGATGCTTTTAATATGAGTAGTTATTAATAGGTGATGGTGATTTAAATGAAACCATAACCACAACTTAAATAATCCACTTGTACAAAAAGTAAAAATAAACGGCGATGTTAAATGAAAAAATCATTAGAGATCATACTTATAGTATTGGGAATTATTGGCATCGTTGCAGTGTATTCTTATGCAGAGGCTGCAATGGGTCCTGTTGAACCACTTGGAAGAGCTTCATTCGTTAAACTTTTAAATCCTGATTTTTATCCAAACCATCCACATTCTCAGCTTCTTGAGAAGTACGCTGCAGATCGTGGATCTGCATGTGCCCTTGTTGTGCACTACGCAGGTACTTCAAACTACAGGAGTTACCAGGACGGTAATGTTTACATAATTGAATTGGGATTCGTATCATCTGCAGGCCCTGAAACTGAGATAGATTGGGGTCAGGCATTACAGTACGCCATCTTTGGAGTTCCAGATGGCACATGGAAGTTCAGAATAAACGGTGTGGATTATGATAACTTCGATGACGCCTGGGCAGTGGTAATGGCAGAAGCCCAATCACACGGCCAGCAGGGACCTATACCAATGGTTTGGCATGGAAGTGCTAGGGCAGGAAATCCTATTCTCAATCCAGGATGCGGTTTCCCATTGTACTACTACGTATGCTGGAAACAGTACGGCCGTTTTGCTGCGTATTACTACGCAGTTTCTGGATTGATATTCCCATACTTCAACAGTCCTTTCAAAAACTTTGAACTTAAAAACTACAAGGTTCTACAGAGCGCATATACATCTGGCCGTTTAGATTACACAAAGCTCAGTGAAAGTGAAATAGAGGGTATCAATGCTTCGCTATCGGATCCTTCCATATTCACAAGTGTTTACATGAACATCCTATCAAAAAAACAGAATGGGCAGAAGGCTATCTACTTCACAGAGTAAATACGAAAAAAATAGGGGATATCATAGGAGGATGAATGAAAATTACATTAGCCTACACTAACCTTTTCTCATTCTCATTTTTTAGTATGGTCAAAAAGGAGTATATTCTTTTTCATGTTTAAATAAAAACTCGATTATTAATTGAGTCAAGATCACAAGTATGCCTAGTTTTGGTAATATATTATATACAAATATACATTATATACGACTTCCAGGATACCTTGATTACTTACTTAATTATTAATTAATTATTTTATTATTTATTTAATTATTAATTGAATTTTAAAATTTAGTTTTGTTTTAGTTAAGTGTTATTATTTTTTTGTGTTTTATTATGCTTATATAGTATTAACATTAACTATAAATTGACATAAATACCAGATGTCAAATTTTTAAAGATTATATAGTTTATAAATTGGATTGAATTTGGAAAAAAATTTTATATTATATGGGGTGCTTATTCTATCATTGTCATATTACATGACACTAGAATCCCTCCCTTTGATCAAAAGAGATACCGCCTCCAAGTGATAGGGAGGGAGTTTTTAAATAAATTTCTTGTTTTAATGTATTAAAACAAATTTTATAGGGTAATTAAAAATAAATTATGAAATGTGTCATGCCCCAATCATGACACAAAAACCAGACATCATACAATATCCAACATACCCCTCCTATTTATCCTTATTATGCGAGGGGAACTTACTCTTATTTTTAAATCCCATCATCATTCAAGGCATAACCGGGGTTATACTCTTAGTTTTACTGTTCTGACACCATGCTTTACCAATAGGGTATTTACTACCATCTTATGCAGCAGGTGCACCATCAACATCTACTGTGGAGGATCCAAATTCATCACCTATAACTTCCAGGTAAACAAGCCATATCTTAGATACCTCACAATATGCTCGAACATATTTGTATTTGTATCCAAGTTTAGCAACTGCATTTAACTTGTCCATGATATGAGCTAAAAATTGGGCCCAATCAACACAGTTATTGTTACCCTTCAATTCTTCATCCCATTTTTTAACATCCCCAAAATATTTATTATAATCTTCATTAGCTTTAATGAGATTATAAGCATCAGTTACATTATTGAATTTACCACCCAATGAAGATGCAGCTGCTTTTAATTCTGCATCTTTATCGGAATTGTACGAAACTGTGGTTTTTACCTGTGTTGGGCCAGGTTGTTGTTCAATAATCCTAGACTTCATAGTGTTATCTAGCTGCTATTCCATCTTGGACCAATTTTTTTAGATTTTTGATATGCAGTTACAGCTGACCTTGTAATGGGTCCATACTTTCCATCAATGGATCCTTTGTAATATCCTAAGGATTTTAACCTGTACTGTAGTGCTTTTATATTTTGGTTTTCAGTGCTTCCAATTCTTAAAATAGTTTTTTCATTCATAGTCATGTTTTTTCCTCGATTTTGGTGTGGTATTTGAAGATTAAATTATGAAAAATAGTTTTATGGATAAAAATCCTTTTTTAAGTTGTTATATAATTTTTAATGCTTTATTTACATAAAATAGGCCTCATGTGACTCTTTTTTTATTTGTAAAAACAAAAAGTATTAATACTGGTTTAAATAGTTAAATTAAAATTGAGGTTATATAATGAAACGGAACTTAGTAATATTGGGGGTTTTGTTGATAGCTGGACTTCTTTTAGTAGGTCCTGCATCAGCAGCAAAAGTAATTGATAAACATACTCAGACGGTTTATAGTTCTACATTCGGTTACGGGACTCTGTCTTTTACCACCTACAAAATCAACAGCAAATACATCAAAGTAATGCTGAATATACGATATAAAAATGGAAAATCTGGTAAAATGACACTTGACTTTAAAAAGATTAGCAGTAAAAAAATTAAGGTAATAGGAACCTATAGAACAGCCTGGGGAAATGGGAAATACACTTATATCGAGAAAACTAGATGGAGTGTATCCAAATATTATACAAATGATGCTAGATATGAATTAAGAGATTTATCATCATAAAAACTGTCTCTTTTTACTTTTTAACTTTTTTTACCCTAAATCCAAAGGAATTAACTTCATGGCACTGTTATTTTTTTAAAGCGTTTTGTTTTAATTGAAAAAATTTAATAATATATGCGATAATAATCATGGTGAAAAGAAATAGGAATGTTAGATACATATTAATGTCCAAATACAGAATTTTGGTGGGATAAAACCGGTAAAGAAGGGGAAATATGTCCGGAATGTGGATCAAAACTTATAAAAGTGGGGATCCGTGAAGGCTCAAAAATATTGTCTGCAAAAGGAAAATTTAAACAAAATCCTGAGCAAAAATAAATGATTCAAAAACGCGAAGAAGAGATTAAAACAACAAAAAAAGAGGAAAAACAAGAATAATCTTTATTGATTCCTTCATTCTTACTACTTTTAATTAAGGCTTTTAAAGTGTTTTTGTTGTCTATTTCTTCCAGGTTGTGTTTTTTGTCAAAAGTTTTATAGCCTTCGCTAACATTAATTACCATGGATTACACATGCCTCCAGGTTTTAGGTGTGTATTGTAATCCCAGGGATGAGGAGGAAATGATCATCTTAATCTGTTTTTAGGAGATATTAGCCTGGCAGCTCACCTCCTAAAAACCCCTCTTCATCCCCTTTTATTTTCACAAGATTATCTTATACACTCTGTAAATTACCCGGAACACTATCTAAAAAGCAACCCCAATGACAGCACCTGAAAAGTAATAAGAGAAAATAAGGGGAGTCTATGGGAGTTATTATCTGATTCTAACCATTTTTTTATGGAATTGAACAGTTTTAGTATTCATTAATTATTTTTGTGTTCAATTTATCAAATTTTATAGTACTAAATAGGATTTTATCACAATATTAGAGTTAATTTATTGTTAAACTGTTTAATTTTGATCTATTCCACTTAGGGCGAGTAAATTATTTTTAAATTCCTTTCAAAACGCCAGCACTATCTGTATTTTTAAGATAAAATGATAAAAGTTATTATTAAGGAGAATATTACATTAAATCTGGATATGCCAAGAAATGAACATATCACTAAACCCGATTAAAATTAGAAGGAGGTGAAAAAGACCAATGGAAACCAAAAATAAACGTTCAATCCTTAAAATTCCTGTATTGTTACTAATGTGTGTGGTGTTATTTTCTGCTGTTAGTGCTGTTAGTGCAGCTGGCACATCGGATAATTCCACGATCTATGTTAGTACACAAGGAAACGATACATGGGACGGATTAAATGCTACATACAATGGTACAAGCGGTCCAAAAAAGACCATAACAAATGCCACAGGCACCGTTGCAACAAATGGAACAATCTACATAGCACAGGGAACCTACAACGAATCCGGGATAAACATAGACCATAATATGACAATAATAGGTGAAACCCAAACTAACACCATAATAAATGGAAAACAAACTGGAACCTCGATATTCATTATATTACCTGGAATTAACGTTACATTACTCAATTTGACTCTGACAAACAGTACTTCAAGAGATTATGGTGGAGCTATTACCAATTATGGAACTTTGATTATAAACAACTGTACATTCAACAACGACACCGGAACAGAGGGTGGAGCCATCTGCAACTATTTTAGTGCTAATTTAACTGTTGCTAACAGCACATTCACAGATAACATTGGACACGGGGATAGTGGAGCTATAGTGAGTGTTGGAACTTTAACTGTGACTAACAGTATATTCACAGGTAACAGTGCAGCTCTAGGTGGAGCTATCGCAGCGAATAATATTTTAATAGTAACTAACAGTGCATTTTACAACAACACCGCAACAGTTGGTGGAGCTATAGCCGATATGGGAACTACTATCAATTCCAAGGTTAATTTCAACAGTATTGTTGGAAATAGTCCAAATAACAGTCAAATCTACTGCAGTGTAGGTACATTAAATGCCACGCTTAATTGGTGGGGTTCAAACCTTGATCCATCCATCTATGTTTCTAATGGTATTGTTAATGTAACATCTTGGCTGGTTTTAAACATCACAGCAAATTCTACCATCTTTAATGGTGTTAATTCGACTGTTACTGTTGATTTATTGCATGACAACACTGGAACATATCATGACCCCGCAGACGGTCACATACCTGATGGAACACTAGTAACTTTCACAGCCACCAATGGAAGTCTTAATCCAACAACTACCACACTGATTAACGGACAAACGACAACATTATTCACAGCAAACCACGTTGGTACATCAATTATCAACGCAACAGTTGACAAACAAACAGTTACAAAAGAGTTAACAGTAAATCCAGCATCGTACCTATACCTGAACACTACAACATCCAAAGCTAACCCTACTATAGGTGACACATTCATTTTAACCTACAAACTCAGTAACAGCGGACCAGACAACGCAACCAATGTAACAGTCACATTCCAGATACCAACAGGATTAAAATTTGTAAATGCAACTGTGGATAACGGAACAGTTACCTACAACTCCACAACTAGGACAATAACCTGGACACTCGACAACGTGGCAGTGGGAGATCCTTACCTGTACCTCACAGTAAAAGCATTGGGAACTGGAAGTTACACAATCACACCAACAATAACCTCAGAGACATACAACACAAACACAGACCCACTAACACCATTCAACATCAACATACAAAAAGCAAACAACACAAACGGTTCAACAACAGTAAACGCAGCAAGCACAACACAAACAATACCAATGCAAAAAACCGGAATGCCAATAACAGGACTAATACTAGCAGTACTAGCAGTACTCGGTGGAATGTTACCAAAAAGAAAATAAAACCCCTTTTTTCCCATTTTTTTAAATACAAACTCTTTTTAACTCTTTTTTTATAATAACAAATTTTTCAAATCTTATTTTTAGGATCCATTTTGAGGGTCACGATAAAAAAATAAGGATCTGATTAAAAATAAATAAAAAAAGGATTTATAGAGTAAAAAGTGAGTTTACTAAAAAAAAGCATGTATTAAACATGAAGTATCAAGGATTTCTTTAATAACTTCATTCATGTTTTTGATTCAATACAATTTATTATCCTATCGAAGTTGCGGAAGTTCTTTGCAAGGCCCCTGAAGTAGGGTATGTAAACCTTGTAGAAGCCCAGTCTCTTGGGATCAATGCCATGTTCCACTAATTTTTCCTTGAGCAACTCAACCTTCTCCTGGCTCTTCTTGTACATTGGATTGTCAGGGTACTCTCCAAGGATTATACCATCTGCACCCTCCCCGAAGGCATGGAGAATGTGTTCTGGTGTCAGCCTGTTTATGGATGATATTTTAATGATCCTTATTGAATCTGGACATGGAACCTTGTTTATGCCCATGTTATCTGCTGAAACGTATCCAACATCATCCAGAAATGCAAGTATCCTAACCTCGTTCTGTCTCTTGTTTTGGAGCATTCCTGAGATCATTGCAAACATTGCTTCATCACTTTGACCCCTGATGGATACAGCTCCCCTCTCACAGACAGATATACATGCTCCACAACCGTTACAAGATATAGGGTCAACGTGCACTGCATCAGCCTGAATGTAGATCGCCTTGTATTTGCAGACATCCCTGCATTTTCCGCACAGGTTGCATTTGGATCTGTCCATTTCTGCAATGAATGGTTCCGCCTCAAGGCCACCATTCATGAGCTCTGAAACCTTTGAAGCTGCAGCATTCGCCTGAACAATACTATCTGTAATGTCCTTAGGTCCCTGTGCAGTTCCACATACGTATATTCCCTTGATATCCGTGCTCACAGGTTTCATCTTAGGATGTTTCTCCTTAACAAAGAGCTCCTCTGTTAAACCCACGTTGAGTTTATCTGAAACCTCAACTGTTCCCTGTGACGGTTCCATTGCAGTTGATAATACCACAAGATCTGTTTCAACCTCAAGGGGTGTTTTTTCAAGGGTGTCTTCAACCCTTACAATGAGGGTGCCGTTTTTATCAACAACCTCACCTGGACGTCCCCTTATGAACGTGACCCCGTTGGACTGACCGTATTTGTAGTACTTCTCGTACATTCCAGGGGTTCTCATATCTGTGTAGCAGATTATTACCTCTGTATCAGGGTAGTGGCTTTTTATTATGTTTGCATTTTTCATTGCAACCATGCAGCAGACCTTGGAGCAGTAGCGTCTTCCATCTGGTTTTTCATCCCTTGATCCAACACACTGTATCATGACAACCCTCTCTGGAACTTCTCCATTAGATGGTTTTTGGAGTTTTCCATTGGTTGGTCCGTTAACACCCATGATCCTTGCAAGCTCCATCTGAGTTATGACATCAGGGTATCGGTTGTAACCGTACTCTGGCCTTTTTTCCATGTCAAAAAGTTTATGGCCAGTTGCAATGATCACAGAGCCCACTGTGAGTGGAATGATCTCAGTCTCCATCTGAAGGTCTATTGCATCCATCCGGCAGACCTCACTACATTTTCCACATTTTTTACAGTTCTCCTCATCGATTGTGTACATATCCGGAACTGCCTGTGGAAATGACTTATAAATAGCTTTTCTTATGGTCATTCCCTCGTTCCAGGAGTCTGGAACTTTCACTGGACAAACATTTGCACAGCTTCCACAGCTTATGCATCGATCTTCAATCACACACTTGGGCTGTTTTTCAAGGAGTACGTTGAAGTTCCCAGCCCTTCTCTCTGCCTTCTTTAATCTGGTGTTTGTGAGGATTTTTATGTTCTTGTGCTGTACCGCTTCATTGACTATTGGATTTAAGAGGCACATTGCACATTCTTCGGCCATCTTCTCAGGTGAGAATACCTTGCCCACTTGAACCATTGAACCTCCAACTGTGGGTTTTTCCTCAACAATACAGGTTTTTATTCCCTGCTTTGCAAGTGAAAGCGCAGCAGTTATACCTGATATGCCTCCACCAACTACAAGTGCACTTTTTTTCGTTTTTCGAAGTACAGGATCAAGGGGTTGGGAATATTTAACCCTTTCAACAGCTGCATTAACAAGAGAAATTGCCTTGTCAGTTGCCTTTTCCCTATCACTGTGCACCCATGAGCACTGTTCCCTTAAATTGGCCATCTCCATTAAATAGGGATTTAAGGGTGTCATGTAATTTTGGAAGGTTTTTTCGTGGGTTATGGGTGAGCATGCTGCCACAACTACCCTTTCCAGTTTGTTCTGGATTATGTTGTCCCTTATAAGTTTTCGTCCGTTTATTGAGCAGAGATTCTCAAATTCTTCAATGACCGTGGCATCGATGGAAGATTTGAGCTGTTCCATGTCTATTTTATCTGATATATTTCCACCGCAGTGGCATAGGAACACACCTACCCGCGGTTTTAAGGTGATCTCAGCTTCTTTGGAAGCTTTTGAAAGAGAATTGTCCTTCATGGTGTAACCTTCAAAAAAATGATTGTTTTAATGACTTTTAATGACCTTCAATTTTTTTTAGTAATTTTTTAAGTTAATGAATTATTAATAAACCTTCTTTAAAATTAAAGTTTGGATTAATAAACCTTTTTAAAACAAAGTTTTCGGGTAGCGATTATTCTTAAAGTTTTCTTAAAGTTTTTATTGCTAAAAATAATCCTTTTCCATCCTTTTATTGAGGTTCATATTCTATTCCAAGTTTATCAAGAAGTGGTTCTATTGGTACTGTGTGGGTCTGGATACCCAAGACCTTGTAGGGGTCTGCACCCATTGCAAGGGCTAAAAACTGGGCGATGTTCAAGTGGAAGATGTTAAATTTCGTACCTAATTTCTCCTCTATCTTTGGCTGGTACCTGTCAAACTGCATATGGCAGTTGGGACACATGTGAATGAGCACATCAACATCTTTGTCCTGTAATGCCTGGAGCTTGTCTCCTGTTACTTCAAGGGACTTTTCGTTGTTTGTGAACCTCTGCCTGAAACCTGCACCACAAGTAACCCTTTTGTGATCGTACCAGCCAATTGTTTCAACACCACATGCCTTTAAAAGTTCATCAAGAAGATTGGGATCCCTCACTCCACCAATGGTGTCTTTGTAATGAACCTTACAGTAGTGGCAGGCATGGTGGGATGCAATCCTGAGGTCCGAGAAATCAACTTTGACAAGGGGTGCAATGTCATCTCTTTTGTTGAAGAGGATCTCAGCCACGTGGAATATGCTGTTTCTTGGATCAACTGTTCCCCTCTCATACTCCATTTTCTGGAGTCCTGCATCCTGAAAAATGCCGTTTATCTTTTCTCTGACTTCATCGTTTTCATTGAGGATTTTGGCTGATTTTTTGAGTATTGCGTAACATGTTGAACACATGGTTGCTATGTTGTGATGACCTGAATCAGCTGCTACGTAAAAATTCCGGGCTGCAAGGGCTGTTGTTGAAAGCTGGTCAAATAAATCGTAGTAATGGCCAAGTCCTGTGCAGCATGACTGCCTTTCATCCACATGGTACTCCACACCAATTCTATCGAATACATATTTGGTTGAGGATTCAACACCAGGATATTCCACATTCACAAGGCAGGTTCTGAAGAGTAGGATTTCTTTATCGGGTATCTTCTTCATTTATTACATCTCTTTACAGATTTTATAAAATAAAATTATTTAGAGTTATTATTCATTGAAATACTCTTTTAGAAAGTTTTGCTGTCGATCCTTTATATTGGGGTATTGATGTTTTTTATATTTTTTTGAAATTTGGTTTTGAAAAGGTTTTGAAAAAAATTAATTAATAATTTTAATTGTACGTTTTAATTGGTTATACGTTTATTTTAAAAGTATGTTCTATTTAAAACACAAGGAATTATTTATGTTTTGGATATAATGAACTATTTATGATTATTTGGATAGAATGAAGTATATTCCTATTTTGAACTGGAAATACTTCTATTTTTAAATAGTGATTATTCAATTCTTCTATGTCCTACTTTTTATATTTCTTTATCTCATTAAGCCTGTCTTTAAAGAGTGTTCCTTCAAGTATGTCTCCAACCTCTTTCAGGGACTCTCCTTTTAGTATGTAACCACCAAGTCCCAGATCTGAACGTATGTCATCAAGGTTTATCTTCAGATCGAGGTACTCAGTTCCAATGTCCTTTATGAGGTTGTCAAAGAATTCGTTGGGTATGGCTCCCATCCCAAATTCAAGGAAGCTGTCGCCGTAGGTTGTAAAAGAAGCTATTTTTTCAGCACCCTGACCCTCATCAATTGCCATCTGCCTCAGTATCTGGTTCACCTCACAGGCGCTGTTTCCTGATGGGCAGATGCTCTGGCAGGTGTAGCAGTAAAAGCAGTTCCATATTTTATCATCAAATATAACATCTCTATCATTTTCAAGGACTCTTTTAACCATTTCCCTTGGGTCGTAGTCTGTGTGCCTTGCTCCAGGGCATGTGGATGTGCACATTCCACATTGAACACATTTGAAGAGTCCAAGGTCTGGAGATGCTTTTAGATTAGCTAATACTTCCTTTGAAAGGTTTTTATTTTCTTCTGAACCTTTTTTTTCGGATTTGCTCATAAGTTGAATTTTTTTCATGTACCGATATACCTCGCGTAGATGGATCTTGCAACTTTTTTATCATTCGTACCCTTTACTATTGCCCTTCCATCCTTAAATACTGATATTTCAAATTCACCTATTTTAAAGATCATGATGAAATCTGCACACCTCACATCCCCGAGTTTCTCGAGTTTTGAAGCTAATTCCCGAAGTGACATCTCCTTTGGATCTGCAGGAGTTATTTGTATGGCATTTCTTCCACAAAGCGATGTTATGATTTCTCTTTCTTCAGATTTCAGGTATTCAAAGTCTTCATCAACACAGCAACCACAGTTATCATTCTTCTTAACGGTTATACCATCGTAAGAGTTGTTCCATCCATCGTAGACTATGAGCTCACTTTTTGTATCCTCAAGATCATCGTACTTACCCAGAAGTATTTTTAGGGCCTCTGTACTTTCCATGGACCCCATGATCACGGTTATGGTATTGAGCACACCCATTGTATCACAGGTTGGAAGGGATCCTGGCTTTGGGACGCCTGGGTATAGGCATCGAAGGCAGGCTTTATCTGGAAGTATCTTCATCATCATTCCAGAGGTTCCTATGGCTCCTGTGTACACCCATGGAACACGGTTTTTAACGCATACATCGTTGACAAGCATTCTAGTCTGTATGTTATCTGTACCGTCCAGTACAACGTCCACTCCACTTAAGAGTTCCTCAACGTTTGTGTGGTTCAGGTCCTTTATAAGTGGAACCACCTCTATCTCTGAATTTATTGCACTGGCTTTCTTTGCTGCAGCCAGGGCCTTGGGTTCTCCAACATCGTTTTCATCAAAGAGCATCTGCCTCTGGAGGTTGTTGAGCTCAACAAAGTCCCTGTCGATTATGTTTATTTTACCAACCCCTGCACGCGCAAGGTTGTTTGTAACAACTGTTCCAAGGGCACCACACCCCACAACAGCCACACTACTATTTAAAAGCTTTTTCTGACCTTCTTCTTTGATATTATTCAAGATTATCTGTCGTGAGTATCTGCTCTGCATGTTTACATCTCTAAAATGATTTTTAAAAGTTGATGGTAAATTTTATTACTTAAATCGTTTAATATTCTTTTAATTTTAGATTTATTAGAATTATTCATTCTTTTTCTTTACTTGGAACACTTCTCTGAGGCTTTCTCCTGATTCATGTATCCGTTGTCCAGACTTTTGAGTAGTTTCTTTGAAAGCCGCTTTGCAATGGCTGTTATTGTGAGTATTGGAGGCCTTCCTGGTGCCTGGGGAATGACGCTTGCATCTGATATGTACAATCCCTTGATACGTGTTTCAAGGTTTGAATCAACAACAACCCCTATTGCAGCTGTTCCTCCAGGATGTGCACCTCTCATTGCTGTTGAACTGATTGATTCCTGGGCAACACCAAGTTTTACAAGTATTTCAACTGCTTTCTTGTATCCCTCCTTGAGGAGATTCAGATCCCTTACTGTGAGGGTTTTCTCAGCACTTCCATCATCATGAAGCTTGCCGTTGGCTTCATCAGCAATTTTAACCATGAATCCAACGATGTCCTCGTAACCTGCGTCAAATCCCCTTTCCCTGATTGAGTGGAGTATCTGGGTTGAGAAGTGGGGAGATATGAAGTAGGGGCCGAATTCTAATTTAACAGCCATTGGAATTTCTTTATTCAACTTGGCACCCTTCAGGTAACCTCCAACCGTTATGAAGAGATCCGTGAACAATCCTTCACCAACCCCCTCATTTATACCTGAATTTTTTAGTATCACTGGTGTGTTCAGGGATCCTGCTGCAAGAACAACCCTTCTGGCTTTGAACTCCTTTTTGTTTCCACCTTCATCAATGCCCTCAACACCTTCAACTATCCTGCCTTTGTGGAGTACCCTTGTAACTTCAAAATCAGTGATTATTGATGTTTCACCCTCATTTAATGCATTTGGAGAATTATGAGAATTAATTAATTCATCTATAAAATCTGTTGAATCCCATTTTACTCCTCTTTTACACCCATTTATGCATTCTCCGCATTTGTTGCATTTTTCAAAGTCTATGAACTTGGGCATTGGCTCCATGAAGTGTCCTAGTTTCTCACCGATCTCAACGATCCTGCGGGTTGTGGGTCCCATCATGTCTGCAGGGAGTGCACCCACATTTAGGTCTCTACTGGCTTCAATGAGCTCCTCAAAAAGGTCCAGGTCGTGCAGCTTGAACTGGGCTGTCACTGAATTTGCATAACAGCTCGTACATGCATAGCATGCATTTGCAAGGGACACTGGGGTTGTCCCTCCAATTGCATTCACCTGCATGAGTTCTGCAGGTTGATGCAGGAAATCATAGCGTTCATCTCCCTTTTCTGCATGTTCTTCATTCTCTATTTTAAGGTCTAACTTTGAATTTAGGATATGGTTAATTGCAGTTCCCCTTGGATAGAATGAACCCTTTTCAAGGATTAGAATGTTCAAACCCTTGTTTGTAATCTCTCGTGCAGCAGTTGCCCCACCTGCACCTGTTCCAACCACTATTACATCGTAGATCATATGCTTCACTTTTCAATTTATCAGTCCGGGATAACAATTGTTATAAGAATTTTTATATAAAGTTTGTGTTTAATGTGGAATCAGAAAATGGAATGAAGTTATAAAAGGTTATAATTTTAATAGATTGGCTTCAATTTATCCAAAATTTAATTGATTTTTTTTCTTTGATTAAAATTGAATTCAAATACCAATTCAAATGCTATACATACAAATGAATTTATTTACGAATTTATTTTATAAATGAAAGTTAATAATAACCCTAATTCAAATCTTCAAAGTTTAATTCAATGTTAATGAAGTTGTAGCAACGAAATGCAACATTTTTATAAAGGTTTGAATGGGGATCTATTTATCCTCAAGGTTTATACCCAGATCTCCTAATTTACTTCTTATATCATCTGCAAGTTCCCATTCCTTCTTCTGGCGGAGTTTTTCACGTGTGTCCTTCAGGATCTCAATGAGGCCATCCTGAACATCGCTACCCCCTATTTTTGTATCGTAGAAGTTGAATCCCAGAATCTTTCCAAATTCAGTTATGAGATTTTTAATTTCTTTAACCGACTTTTTTGACAGATTTTTATGGTTTATTTCCCGGTTAACATCTCTTATAAACTCAAAAAGGGAGGATAATGCCAGAGGTGTGTTGAAGTCGTTGTCCATTGCATCCAGGAATTCTGCTTTGAATTCATAGAGTTTCCCAATGTTATCCTCGTCTGAATCAAGCGTATCTGGAACTGTATCTTCAAGTTCATTCAGGGTTTCAACGAGTTTGTGTATCCTCTCAAGGCCACTTCTGGATTGCTCCAGTATCTCTGAACTGAAGTCTATTGGGCTTCTGTAATGGGTTGACAGTACGAAGAACCTGAAAACCTCGGGATCATAATCCTTAAGAAGTTCCTTGATTGTTATGAAGTTTCCAAGGGATTTGGACATCTTCTCTCCTTTAACGTTCAGGAATCCTGTGTGCATCCAGTAACGTACCATAGGCTTCTGGCCAGATGCTGCCTCCATCTGGGCGATTTCTGCCTCATGATGGGGAAATATAAGGTCCAGACCTCCACCGTGTATATCGTACTGGGGTCCGAAGTAGTTTTCTGTGATTGCAGTGTCTTCAATGTGCCAGCCTGGTCTTCCACATCCCCATGGGGATTCCCAGTTTAATCCTTCATCATCATCCCGTTTTTTCCAGAGTGCAAAGTCGCCAGGATTCCGTTTCTGGCTGTCCGGCCCTATTCTGTGAACCGTCAGATCCTCCAGGTTGCGGTTTGAAAGTTTTCCAAAGTCTGGAAACCTTGATTCATCGAAGTAAACCCCTTTATCTGTCTCATAGGCAAATCCTTTTTCAATTAGGGTCTCTATTTGAGATATGATCTCATGGATGTGTTCTGTTGCCCTGGCATAGAAATTGACGTTTTCCACTCCAAGGGTCTTCATATCTTCAAGGTATTTCAACTCAAACTCCCTTGCAAGTTCTAAAGGATCTCTTCCTGTTTCTTCTGCCCTTTTAAGTATTTTGTCGTCCACATCTGTGATGTTCTGCATGTAAAAAACACTGAACCCCCTGTACTTGAGGTAGCGGGCAATAACATCGAAGGATATGTAGGTTCTTGCATGGCCTATATGGGAGTTATCATAAACAGTTGGGCCGCAGACAAATATTTTTACCCTGTTTTCGTTTCGAGGTTCGAATATTTCCTTTTTGCGAGTCATGGTGTTGTAGATCTTTATCATACGGCATTACCTTTCATAATTTTCATAGTTACATCCATAATTTTTATAAATATTTGTAGTGCTTTAATTTCTGTATCTAAGGTTTAATTTCTGTAATAGTTTAATTAATTTATAAAAATTTAATTTAATCAATTTTAACCAGCACTCTAATTTCAGTATGTCCATAGATATCTGCAAAATTTCTAAAAAAACATGAGAATATTCAAGAGAATATCCCATATTGAGAATATCCAATATTGGATTAAACTGGATGATTGAAAGATGGAATGATGTTAAAATTCCATCGAAAATCAAACATTCCTCTACAATGGATCTTAAATAAATTGAGGCCAAGATTGGGATTTGAACCCAAGTATCGTGGTCTGCAGCCACGCACCTAGCCGCTCGGTCATCTTGGCATGAAAATCGCTGAATTTCAGCTCACACTACATAGGTTAACAATTGTTATATAAATAGTTTGTGTATGTTGTGCAGACTCGCTGCAGTCTTTAATATTATGTAAATTCATTTAAAATATATTTTTCGATTTATTAACCTATTAAATTATTTAAATTACTTAAAAAACCTTTATTTACATTTAAAAATTGGAATTAAAGAATATTAATGAGATTTAACGCGGAACTACTTTTTTTCCATCAATCTCACCATATCCACTCGTTGATTCCAATTTAGGTATTGAATGTATTGAAGTTCCAATTTTAAATTCTATTGAAAGTTCCAATTAATTTATTCCAATTTTTTACCTGCTTCAGGTCCTGGCTGAATCGAGTAGATCTCTTCAACCTTCACAAGCACTGCAGCCTTTGGACTGAGCTTTGTCATTGCATTCTGACCCCATTCCGTTACTGTATCGAAGTACTTACCCTCTGTAAATATCTCAACACTACCCTTGAACTGGTATGGACATTTTGTTGAGTCTTTGGTTACAAACGATATTTTTGGGTTTGCTTCAAGGTTCACGGGTCTTTTTCATGAAATTGTCTGCTATGAGTATGGTGTTCTCATCCAGGGGCCTTGCAAATCCTATTGGAACAACGTTTGGTATGCCCTCCCTATTTACAGTTGCAACGAATACAAGATCGTTATTTATAGCTTCAATCATTTCCTTTGTCATTGACATTTAATCACCAAAACCTATATAACAATTGTTAATTAATATAAGTATTGTGTTGGATTAAACACGTTTACATGAAAAATCTTGAATATTTCAAAATAATAATTCCAAAAACAATTCCAAAATATTTCATTAAATACAATCAAGGTACACCTCAAAAATGTTTAAATATCCATCTCAAAAACAGCTGGTTTTTGAATTTCCAAGGAATTTAGGGAGAACCCTGAACAAAAGTATAAATAGTAGAAAAATATAACAATTGTTATATTTTCCTGAGCATGTTAATTTCATATAAATATGACTTAAATGAACTTTTTATACAGAAATTACATGTAAACATCCTTAGAAAAATATGAAACATTCCACAATCCATTATATGAATTAAACATCCATTATAAAATATTTTAAGGTTTTATTAAAACGTTAAAAAGCATTATAATAAAATTACAATGAATTTAAGGGATGATTGTGGAACGTTAGAAATTCTAAAAACCAAAAAAACTGAAAAAAATGTGAGATGAATGGTCAAAGTCAAAGACTTGCTTAGAAGAAATAAAGAAGAAAAAAATGAAAATATAAAGAGTGAAGAATTGTATGAAGGAGACGATAACGTGACAGAAGAAAATAAAAAAGAAATTGGATTAAAAACAATAGGATTGCACGCGGGACAGGAAGAACCTGACCCAACAACAGGCTCCAGAGCCGTACCAATTTACCAGACATCGTCCTACGTTTTCAAAGACACCGAAGAGGCAGCAAATCGTTTCGGACTTAAGGAGTTTGGAAACATATACACCAGGATCATGAACCCAACCAATGATGTCTTCGAGAAGAGGATAGCTGCAATAGAGGGAGGTCACACAGCACTTTCAGTATCCTCCGGACTGAGCGCAATATTCATTGCAATACTGAATGCAACTGAACTTGGAGACAATATAGTATCAGGCGACAACCTCTACGGAGGAACCTACGAATTATTTAACTACACATTCCCACGTCTCGGACGTACAGTGAAATTCGTGGACTCAAGAAAACCTGAAGAATTCAGGAAAGCCATTGATGAAAAAACCAAAGGCGTATACGTTGAATCCATTGGAAACCCCAAGATCGATGTACCTGACTTTGAAAAACTGGCAGAAATTGCCCATGAAGCAGGAATACCTTTGATAGTAGATAACACCTCTGCTGTAGGACTTGCAAGACCAATAAAACACGGGGCAGATGTTGTAGTACTTTCTGCAACCAAGTACGTTGGAGGACACGGAACATCCATAGGTGGAGTTATAGTGGATTCAGGTAACTTCAACTGGGGCAACGGTAACTTCCCACAGTTCACAGAACCAGATCCAAGTTACGCAGGCCTGAAATACTGGGAAACCTTTGGGGACTTCCCTGAACTTGGAAACATCGCATTCACAATCAGGGCAAGAGTTTTACTCCTAAGGGACTTAGGACCAGCACTCAGTCCATTCAACGCATGGCTGTTCCTGCAGGGACTTGAAACCCTCGAGTTAAGAATGGAAAAACATTCCAGAAATGCACTTGAAGTTGCAAACTACCTCAAAAACCATGAAAAAGTTGAATGGGTTTACTACCCCGGACTTGAAGATAATCCAAGCCACGAACTTGCGAATAAATACCTCAAAGGAGGTTACGGCGGACTCGTGAGTTTCGGTATCCAGGGAGGACTTGAAGCCGGTAAAAAATTTATAGAAAGTGTTGAATTACTGTCCCACCTTGCAAACATCGGAGACTCAAAAAGCCTGGTTATACATCCAGCATCAACAACCCACCAGCAGCTCACCCCTGAAGAACAGGCATCAACAGGTGTTACACCTGACCTTGTAAGGTTATCAGTTGGAATAGAAGATGTTGAGGACATTATTGCAGATATAGACCAGGCACTGTCCAAAGTATAATCATAACTTCAAGGGTTCTTGAAATACTTAACGAACCCATCAAAGCCCTCAACTTGAAACCACAAACTTGAGTGAAATGAATGTCACTAAAACTGAAAAGAACTTCAAAGGATGAATTCAGCGCTTTATCCTTTGATTGTAGACTATTGAACTAAAATCAATATGAACGATATCAAAAGATTTAGGAGACTTGTAAATGAAAAGCGAATCAATCGGAGACATTAAAACAAAAGAATACACACTATCCGATGATTTGATCCTTGAAAGTGGAGAGAAGCTTGTAAAACCAACCATCGCCTATGAAACCTACGGTAAACTTAACAGAGAAAAGAGCAATGCCATTCTCATCTGCCATGCCCTCACAGGAGATGCACATGTTGCAGGATGGCATGAAGGAGACAGAAAACCCGGATGGTGGAACATAATAATAGGTCCAGGTAAGTGTCTGGACACCAGGAAGTACTTCATAATATGTTCCAACGTCATAGGTGGTTGTAAAGGGTCAACAGGTCCCTCTTCAATAAACCCTGAAACTGGGAAAAAATATGGGTTGAATTTTCCAATAATCACCCTGAAGGACATGGTCAATGCCCAGAAAAAACTCGTGGATCACCTGGAAATTAAGCAGCTCTTTGCAGTTATAGGTGGATCCATGGGGGGAATGCAGGTGCTTCAATGGTGTGTGTCCCATCCAGAGATGGTAAGATCCGCCATTCCCATTGCAACAACTGCTTACTCATCACCACAGCAGATAGCCTTCAACGAGGTTGGTAGAAGGGCCATAGTATCAGATCCCAACTGGAATCATGGTAACTACTATGGTAAAGAGCTTCCAGATGACGGCCTTGCCCTTGCAAGGATGATAGCACACATAACCTACCTCAGCAATGAATCCATGTACCAGAAGTTCGGTAGAAGACTGCAGGACAAGGAAGAGTATAGTTTCGACTTTGAAACAGACTTCCAGGTTGAAAGCTACCTCCACCATCAGGGAAACTCCTTCACAAAAAGATTCGACTCTAATTCTTATCTATACATCACCAAGGCAGTTGACTACTTCGATCTCTCAGGGGGAGGATCCCTTCAGGATGCATTCAAAGAAGTTAAGGCCAAATTCATGGTCATATCAGTGGATTCAGACTGGCTCTACCCACCATCACAGTCAAAAGGGATAGTTATGGCTTTAAGTGCCAACGATGCTGAAGTACAGTACTGTGAAATAAAATCCAGCTACGGACACGACGCATTTCTACTGGAAGCAGGCCAGCTCAACTACCTCATTGGAGGATTCCTCACAGACACAACAGTTGAGGACGTTATGACACGTGAAGCTGCAGTTATAAGTGAAAGTTCCAGTATAGTGGAAGCTGCAGAGATGATGCTCAAAGAGAAGGTAACACATCTTCCTGTTGTTGCAGAGAACAACACCCTGAGGGGTATTGTAACGGCGTGGGACATTTCCAGGTCCGTGGCATTGAAGTACGATAAACTGGATGATATAATGGTCAAAGACGTTGTTGTGGCAAAGCCAGAAGACCCCATCGAAAATGCAGCCCAAAAAATGAAGGAATACAATATTTCATCCCTTCCAGTCGTGGACGATGCTGAGAAGGTTATAGGCATTGTTACAAGCGATCATATGAGCACTTTAATTGCTAATGACTGATATAAGAAGTACACAAAGTGTTTTAAATTAAAAACAATATAACTAAGTGCAGTAATGGATAAATACCCCTAAAATTTAATTTATTAAAATTTTATTTAATATTTATTTCATTTCATGGAATTCAAGATTATAAAAAAAATAGTACATGAGAAATCAAGAGGTGGAAACATGATTTACATGGATCATTCAGCAACATCCCCTGTGGATCCAGAGGTTTTTGAGGCAATGAAACCATACTTCCAGGAGGAATTTGGAAATGCCTCAACACTTTACAAACTCGGAAGAGACGGTAAAAGGGCAATGGAAAATGCAAGAGCCCAGGTAGCATCAATCATAGGTGCAGAACCTAAAGACATTATATTCACAAGTGGTGGAACAGAATCTGATAACATCGCAATCAAAGGTACGGTCTACAAACTCAAAAACAAAGGTAGACACATCATCACCTCCAATATAGAACACCCTGCAGTGCATGAAACATGTAAGTACCTTGAAAAGAATGGATTTGAAGTCACATACGTCCCAGTAGGTACAGATGGACTTTTAAAGGCTTCAGATGTTGAAGCTGCAATCAGGGATGACACCATACTCATAACTGTGATGCACGCAAACAACGAAATTGGAACAATACAACCCATCGCAGAGATAGGAAAAATAGCCCATGAAAATGGAATACTCTTCCACACTGATGCAGTTCAGTCCGTTGGAAAGATTCCGGTTGATGTGAATGCTTTAAACGTGGACATGCTCTCAATATCATCACACAAGCTCTACGGACCCAAGGGTATTGGAGCCCTCTACATAAAGAAGGGTGTTCGCCTTGAACCCATAATTCACGGTGGAGGTCATGAAAGGGGGCTGAGACCAGGTACAGAGAACGTTCCAGCTATCGTAGGATTTGGAAAAGCCTGCCAGCTTGCAGAGGAAAACCTAGATGAGGAATCTGCAAGGCTCACAAGGCTCAGGGACAAACTCGTGGATGCAGTTTTAGAACAAAACGAAGAAGCTTACCTCAACGGTGACAGGGAAAAACGTCTGCCTGGAAATGCTAATTTCCGTTTCACAGGTATAGAAGGAGAATCATTGATACTTCACCTGGATTTCAAGGGAATTGCAGCATCAACTGGTTCAGCATGCTCATCAACCAAACTTGAACCATCACAGGTTCTCATGGCAATAGGGCTTGAAGAGGTGGAGGCCCACGGATCCCTGCGTATCAGTCTGGGGCGTGAAAACACAGAAGAAGATATAGATCATGCAATAACATCAATTAAGGAAGTTGTTGATACTTTAAGAAAGATGTCACCATTATGGTGTAGTAAGGGGGAATAATATGTACAGCGAAAAGGTTATGGACCATTTTCAGAACCCAAGGAACGTTGGAGAAATAGAAGATGCCGATGGTGTGGGAACTGAGGGAAACCCAACCTGCGGAGACCTCATGACCATATACATAAAGGTTGAGGACAACATCATCACTGATGTGAAGTTCAAAACCTTCGGCTGCGGTGCTGCAATAGCCACAAGCAGTATGATAACAGAGATGGCAGTTGGAAAAACCATAGAAGAAGCCCTGAAGATAACACGTAACGACGTAGCTGAGGAACTTGAGGGACTGCCACCCGTTAAGATGCACTGCTCCAACCTGGCTGCAGATGCCCTTCGCGCTGCAATTGCAGATTATAAGATGAAACAGGCTGAGAAAGAACAGGTAGAAAGTTAAATCTTTATTAAAAAGCTAAAACCTTCTTTATTTTCTTTTTTATTATTTTTCATCCAAAACTTTCTTTTTAACTTTTTTTATTTACCAAACCCATGGTATCAAACGATAACGCGTTTTTTTGGTGTATTCCTTATACCCTGGTAACTCTTTTTGTAATGTAAGGTCTTCTAATGCCGTGCGGGTAACTAACGCAATTGTTAGCATAGCACTGGGCACAAGACCCCACCATGACCCTAAAATAATGGGGACAGCTAAAAAGGAGATTATACCTGCGATATATCCGGGATGTCTTACAATTCCATAAGGACCAGTGGTAATCACTTCCTGATTTCTATCCTCTTGAATACGAACCGTGCACTCAAAATATGAATTAACATACATCGCCCAGAATGAAAAGAAATAAGAGGCTATAAACATAACTACTCCAAAACCTACAACCCATAATGGCATGATCGTCCATTCATATCTTCCTGCGTCAATTCCAGAGATAATCAAAATAGAAAAATAAAGAGGTATGTAAAGAACTGCAAATATCTTATCAAAAAGTTTACTCCCCTCTGGAACCAATTTGGCCCTTTCATTGAGCAATCCAGGATTTACTTTGAGGAGGAATCCCACATAGATTAGTTCATAGGTTAACATCAAAGTGAAAAAAAGCCATTCATTCATCCAATTGATTCTACCTGATGAAATCAGGAGTATTATTAAGCCAGCAAAAATTCCAATAAAGCCCGTAATAATACCCTTTACCCCTTGGCGATTGATTTTATTTTCAGATTGAATTGCAGTTTCTTTAACTGTATCCATGAGATAATCCTCACCTTCAAAGGCTCATTTTTAAAATTTAATTGCCTAAAAAAAATAAATTAAAAGGATCATCCGAATCTCTTTTTTAAGGCCTTTATAATGGCTATCATGTCCTCTCTAGTCATGCCTGCAAGTGCATCGTCCACATCATCCCACAACATTCCTTTGAAGTTCTCAACAAAGTCGTTTATTTCGCTCTCACTCATACAGGTTTCAACCATTACCCTCATCCTCCTTTTTATTATTTATGTTTGTTCTGGATGTGATTTATTATTTTTCGTTAATCAAATTACGAGGGAAATATTGATAATTAAGAATTTTGGTTTTTCAATTTTTGATCCTCATTTTTTTGGATTTTTTATAAATAATGAGTTACATTCACAAACATATCAATATGTTTATTAGGGAGAGGAGTTATAACCTTTTATTAAAATTTATAATTAAATCAAGTAATTTAGATTTAAATTCTATTAAAAAATTAAAAAAACCTAAAATATACGGAAATAAATACCCAAATACTTTCTCTGGAACTCAAAGGATTAATAAAGCCGTAAATCTTGAAGAATATACGATATGAGTTTTTTAACATAACAACCACTTGAGGCCCATAATTTTTACAGTGAAAAGCTTACCACAGACAAGACATGCAAATTTAATCCATTTCCTCCTTATATGGATAAAAAATGTGGTAGGTTCATGTCCCTGGACTCATCACCAGGGACTTCACATTTATTTTAAGAATACATTAAATCAAAGATTTAGATAAAATTCCAATACCTAAAAAAGATGATTTTAAACTCTAAACTGATTTTTAACTTGAATTAAAATAAAATTAAAAATAAAAAAATGTTGTTTCATCGTTAGATGAAATCAACGTTTTATCCTGGGAATCCAAAGTATTTACATGCAGCTTTGATCATTTTGAGCTCGACTGCTGCATAATTTGCTGTTGATCCATAGTCCCTTTCAACTTCAAGGGTTATGGTGCTGATACCGTAGTGATGTCCCTGGTTTCTTACCATTCCATCTTGACCAGAACCATACTCAACTGCACAGCCTGTTACACTCTTAACGTATTTGGCCCAGTTGCTCTCACCAGAATATGAAGATGTTGGTGTTGATGTTGTGGCGTATATAACTCCCTTGGTGTATGAGGTTAAACCTCCACCAGAGTGAACATCTAATATGTTGGTTATACCATGGTTTTTAGCGAATTGAACAACGTTCCATCCTGGAGTTCCCTGAACATTGGCAACCCTGTTTGGATCCACATATTTGTAGCCTGTTTTCTTCACGTATTTGTAGAGCCACTTGTAGGTCTTTTTGTAGTAGGTTTTTTTAACCCATTTGTAGTACTTCTTTCCATGGGATCTGTAAACCTTTTTGTACCATTTTGTGTAGGCCTTTTTGTACCATACCTTTTTGTATTTAACTTTTACAGTGTAGGTGTATTTCATTGGGCCGTAGTACCTTGAATTCAGTGAAGTATCCTTTGGAATTGCAAATGGAACAACGTACAAAGTTCCATTGAAGTTCTGGTTTTTGATGTACTCCAGGTACTGCATGGTTGCTATGTTGGCTTCTTCTTCATTTCCATGGATTCCAGCCCATATCAAGAGTTTTTTACCGTTACCATTTCCAAACTGAATAACAGTTGAACCTTGTTTCTCTTTTTCAAGTATTTGAGTTGAAAGAGTAGTTTTAGGTACATTAGTTGTTATTTCAGGGTTTTTACTCAGATCAGCACCAACATGGCTGTCTAATGTGGAGATGGTATAGGGTGTTGCGTTTGTGGTGTTGTTTGCTGCAAAACCTGCAGGCATCACAATCATTAACATTGCCATTAAAGCAAGAAAACCTATTATTATGGACTTCCCCTTAATATCTAAATTTTTATCGCTATTTCTAATTAAATCATCCCCCGCCTCAAGAAAGATTTTAAAATATGTAATACGTATTTATGATTTGGTGGTAGTCACTAATAATGTTTTTCTTTTGGTGGTATAAAATAAAGTTGTTTAAGTTTTTATTAAGTAAAAAAAGTATATTCCAAACTTTAAATGTAAAAAAAGAAGTGAACTATGATTTAAAAGGTATAATTATTTTATATCTCCCTGTAAACGTTGATTTCACCTTCTCTTTCATAGAATTCATTTAAACTTGGCACGATCCTCTTAAAGTGTTCTGAAGCCTTGTGGTTGTCAAGAGCAGCCATGTCTTTCCATTCCTCAATCATGGTAACAACCTCAGAATCGTTCAAATCCTTGTAGAGTCCGTAGCTGATACACCCCTCCTCTTTCAGGCTTGCTTCAATGAGTTCATTTGCACGTTCTAAAAATTCATGGATCCTATCAACCTTCATGAAGTGTTTGGCAACAACTTTTATCATGGTTCTCCTAATTGAATCCTATTGATCTGAATTTTAATATTTCTTTTGGTAAAATCAATTCATTAGGAGACTGCCTTTACCACTAGGACGATTATCAGAACCAACAGTATAATCAACCAGACGTAGGCCAATGTAAATGCTCCAATGATGAATATGGTTGCCCCAACTGGAACCATGATGATCCCGGCAATTAAAGTCCTTAAAAGTTCTCCAAAGTCCATATCATCTTTTATACGTTTTATTTGAAACTTCTAATAAAAACAAAGTTTAATAAGAATTTATTATAAAAATGGAAGATAGAAATAATTATATTCTGTCCCTGAAACTCCTCCTCTCCCTGTAACCAGACATACTCTGTTTCTCTTCACTTTTACAGAAGAATGCCGAATGCAAAACCCTGTCTTCATGGATGAGAGCTGAACCCAGAGTTTTCGGACTTTCAAAGCGGTGATCGTAGCCGTAACCAACTGATTTATGTGTCTCCTCCAGGGAGGACTTCAAATCCTCCAGAAACACGTCAACAGCTTCAGAAATATCCTCTTCACAGTTATCTTCTTTTTCATCAAGAAGGGCCTCTATGGCGTAGCTTTTCACAAGCTTCTCATGCAGGAGTTTGTAGGCTGCAGATGAGGACACTCTGTCCATACCTGCAACTTCTCCCTTTATGATAACCAGTATTCCTTTCTGATCATCCATGAGTGGGAATGCGTCCATGTATCCCTTCAGATCCTTCTCCCTTGAGCTGTAAACATCACGCATCGCCCCGGTTTCTGACATCACCATTGCCTCATGGGACAGTTCATTTATCTCGTCCCAGACCTCCCTCTGGTTGGAGCGGTAACCCTCGTGATTTCTGAGTGACTGGCACACAGATGCAGATTTGCTGCGACGAACACGGTTTGCTGCCACGTGTCCAGAATCAGCGAAACGATCCGAGGTGTAGCTCCATCTTCCATGTTCTGTGCAGCTTACAGGGATTACGGTTTCAGAACCCTCTTTCAGGAGTATGGTGGTGTTCAGGACCCTGTTCTGTTTTGCACCGACCAGTTCCTCACCGTCAAGGAGCAGAATAGGAACATCCCCCAGATTATGAACCTTTAACTCAGGAACTGTACCATGTTCATTTAATTCTGTTATAACGAGTAATTCTGAGTCCAGTGCTTCTTTCAGGGTAATGTAACCTGAATCTTCCGTACCGTTGAAGAGTGGGATCACAGACATTCCCCCGTGCACCTGGGTTTCCCCCATATCCATATCATACATATACTCAACCATTATAGCGTTCACATTATCGCCTCACATATATATTGCAACTTGTCATTAATAAATATATCTATGTTCAATAAATATTAGAATTTATAATGTTTGATATAGAATAAATGGAAGTAAAGGTGGGTTTAATGAAAAATTTCTAGGGAGTAATGAGGTGTTTTAACTGAAAAAGAACTCATAAATAAGTTTTCAAATCTCATAAAAGAAGTATTCCTAAAAGAATAAGAATTAATTTATTTAAAAAAAGTTTAAGGTATAAAAAAAGAGTTTAAGGAAAGGTATATTTCTTTCCGTGCTTTTTTTACTCAATAAGACGTGAGTATCTGGATAAATCCCTTGGCGTTTACGTTGACAATTAGAATGCCCTTTGTCTGTGTATTGTCGAATGTAAAGTTTTGTGATAGTGGACTGGTTTCATTGGCTAAATTAATGCTCTTCTCTTCAACAACACTTTTGTTGTAAGTTGCCACAATGTTTGTGTTGTTCCCAGTTAAGGTAACAGTCACTGGAACCGTGTTTAATAAGTATATGTTCACATACGAGGTATTCAAATTAGAATTGAGTCTGGTCAGATTTTCGCACTGAACCTTAACAGTGCTTGTTCCATTGGGCACTGTAATGTTCTGTGCGCCTACATAATTTGGAGATTGGCCCGATGATAATTTGTATTGATACAGTACTTTTTCATTGCTTGTGCAACCTGAGGCAAAAACAACAACCATCAATAGACATATGGCTCCTAAAACTGTTATTCCAGCTTTCAAAGAATCCCTCCTTTTATTATTACTTATTGATCTATAAAATAATTGATAAATATTTTTTCATAAAATTTTATTAAAAAACTATAAAATAAGCCCGGAAATAACTTTTTTTTACTTAAAAAACTTTCTATTTGCGCTTCAAAATAAATATATTTCCTATTGTATGACATAAAAAGAGTTAGGGATTAAACTGTATGGAGGTGAAGCAATGGAACCTGCAAAAATGAGCGGTAGCGCAATGCTAATACTGGGTATCATTATTGCAATCGTTATCTGGTTAATTCCAGCCTTTATATACATCTATGCCTGGTTAGCAGCAATATTCCTCATCATTGGTGGCCTTGTTACAATGCTGTCAGGAGGTTAACCTAATTGCTAACCGTGAAAAAAATAAGATTTTTTTCTATTTTTTAGGTATTAAACTGGATTTAATAGAAATTCTATTTTGGCCTTTGAATATTCTAAATCCAATTTATTACCAAATTTGTTACTTATCTTCATCATTCTTATCAAAGGATGTCATGAGCTGGAAATAGTGATAATATTAAATTTGAATAAATAATGAAAAATAAAGAAATAATTTAAAAAAAGTAGGTTTTAAGGGTTCTCACTCTTCAAGACCCTCTTTAACCTCGTTGAGGAATTTTGTCTGGCCAACACGTTTCATGGTTGCGGCCAGCCTTTCCCGTTGTGGTTTGTCTGCGTACCTATCGTAAACCCTGAGCACACTGTCTATGTAGGATGTTATTTCATCAACCGTTTGCACCTTGGTACTGACACCTTCAACAAGTTCTCTTCCAGCTTTACCTCCAATGTAGAGCATGAATCCGTCTTCTTTAACTTCCCTTGCACTGTGTGGGCAGGCCTTCAGGCATTTTCCGCAGCCAACGCAGATGTCGTAGTTGGTGTAGGATGTTTCTCCCCTGATGTTTATGGCCTCAACCTTGCAGACCTCCGAACATCTTCCACAGCCGTTACATTTGTCTTCGTTGGTTCGGGGGAACTCTATACCTGCAACACCTGCATCATGTATCTGGGGCCTCATGCACTTGTTTGGACAGCCACTGACTGCAATTTTGAACTTGTAAGGTGTTGGTCTTTCCCTGAATCTGTCTTCGATAATGCTACATATCTCCGTTGTGTTTATAAGTCCGCTGCCGCAGTTCTCCTTACCTGGGCAGGCGAGTGTTGCCCTTACAAGTGGTCCCTCTGAACCTGTTACAAGGCCCATGGAGTTCAGCCTTTCAACAACATCCTCAACATCAAAGCCGCTGATGCCATGAAGTTCGTAGGCTCCCCTGTTTGTGAGTTTGATCCTTGCATCGTACTTCTCTGCAACATCAAGAACCTCTTTGATTTCCTCTGTATCGTACCATCCTGCAGGTTTTGCCCGTATCCTTATGAAGTAAGTTCCGTCAGCCCTCTTTGAAACACCTGCATAGTCTGAGGCCCAGTAAAATGATATGAACTCATCATTTTCTTTTCTCCTTTGAAGTTCCCTCTGGAACCTTTTAAGCTTGAATCCCTTGAGTTTTTCCACTTCACTGGCATCAACACCTTCTTCAAGTTCCATGGCTTCCTTGATCTCTTCACCTTTCCTGGTTCTGATGACAACGGTTGAGTAGCCCTTTGGACTTCCAACGGATCCAATTGAAACATCTGCAAGCTCTGCATCGAAGTCCCTGCACATCTTACATCCAGCACAGAGTTCTATCTTCTTGAGATCTATCTTTTTCTCTTCCCCATCCACGTAGACAAGGAGTTTTCCCTTTTTAACGTTGAACTTCTCAACATCCTCCAGTTTTATGTGGTTCTCCTGCAGGATCTGCTTCAGGTTTCCGTAGTCAAATTTTTCTGTACAGAAAAGGCCTATGAGGTATTCAATTTTTGGGAGTTTCACTGGTTTGCCTGTTCTTCCAAGTTCCTCCTCGTGCTTTGCAAGGTAGGGGAAGTACTGGAGTTTACGAAGGCCGTTTATCTGACATGGGAGGGCTACTATTGCAACCCTCTCAATCCCCATTTCACCGGCTGTTTTAAGGGCTTCAAGTGTGGATATAGTGTACTTTGACTTGGAGGTTTGAGCCAGGTCATCTGCACTCTGAACTATGAGTGAAACTGGTTTCCAGTACTCATCACCAACAACTATGGCTCCATCTATTTTATCCTTTTCAAGGAGGTGTTTTAGGAAAGTTGTGACTGCTCCACCGTCCTGTCCATTGGATGATCCCCTTCCATAGTACATTTCCTCCTTGAAGTTCTCCCTTATCTTTATCTGGTACTTTCCAGAGGAGACACGTGGACAAACCTCAAAACACATCCCATGACCGTTTCTAAGGCATTCTTCGGTTAGTTCAGGTTTGCCGTCAAAGGAAAGGATGTTGTTGGGACATATCACAGCACAGGTACCGCATTTTGCGCACATGTCGCTTTCAACTATTTCATCAAGTTTCCATAGGTGTTCTAAGTTTGGGTACATTCTGGCAAGCTTTTCTGGAGTTCCCATCCTTGAGATAGCTTCCTGAACCATTTCCTCATCAACTTCAACGTTTCTCTCAAGGGCAATGGCATCTGCACTGTCCAGAATGTGAGTTTTGAGTTCTCGAGCAACTTCTTTTTGCTGATCTGGACCCATATTCTTTGTTACTTCTTTTATATAATCATCTATGTGCATCTTTCAGTCACCTTTTCCATTTTTTAGGTTGGTTTCAAATTCTTCAACTGATCCATTGATTGATTTAAAAAATTCCAACCAGTTCTCCCTGACTCCTTTACCATATTCGGTTACTGCGTAGTATTTTCTGGGTCTTGAATCCCCAGTGTCCCATCTGCTCGAGAGGAGTTCATCCTTTTCAAGACGTCTGAGAAGGGGGTATAAGGTTCCTTCTTCCACTTTTAGCCCAGAATTTTTAAGGCTCTTTGTGATCTCATAGCCGTAATGCTCTTCTTCAAGCAAACACATCAATGCTACTTGTATGGCTCCCCTCCTCATTTCCTTCTCGAACCTTTCAAAGATACTGCTCATTTTCACTATCCCCCACATACCATGTGGTACAATGACTTATGTTACACACATTACTGTGTGGCACACAGTATATAAGTTTTGTTAATGAAGATAATGAGGGAGGAGTTAAAAAATTGAGTCGTAAAAAAATTATTTCAGCCCCGAGATACTTTCGGATGATTTTAAATAAAAAAAGAGGGAAAAGGAAGGCCAAAATTCTTTATTATTTCCTTCGAATGCCAATAAATCCGCCAAGTATCATTATGAAAGATATGATTACTCCTGCTACTGGCATTCCAGTGTTTTGCATTGGGATAGTTTGTGCATTTACCTTTGATTTTGCTGATGGGTCTCCTGATCCAAGAATAGTTACAAAGGTTTGAACCCTTTGATAATCACCGGCAGTTATTTCAGCAACACCCGAGGCCCCACCAGTTCTTAAAATTGCCGTAGCAAGGCCGTTAATCCAGACTACTACAATGGTCTATTTGATTTATTCAGCATTTTATCATTCCTATTTCCAATTTTAGGTGTTTTAGTACTTAGAATTTATAAAAATGTATTAACTGATAAATCAAAGTTGTTAAAGTTAACTTTGAAAAATGAAGGTTTTTTTTACTGATCTTGTAAAATACAGTTACCATTGCAGAAAAAACCAGTACAAGTACTAAAAATAGGCAGTAATTTTAAAAAAAAATTAGTGATGTTGAATCAATGCTATTTTGACGCCGTTTGGATCTTCTATGAAGGCCAGGGTCCCCACTGTTATTGGTGTGGGTTCCATTGTGACTTTAGCACCCTTTGATTTAAGTTCTTTCACTGTGGCGTTTACGTCTTCAACATCCATCCCCACCGAAAACAGCCCAGTCTCATCCACAGGATTTTTAATGAGTTCCACCATAGTTTCTCCTTCACCTTTAAGTAGTGTGATGGTTCCTGCGGGTCCTAGATCGTATTGACTATCTACCTCGAATCCCATAACATCTCTATAGAATTTAACTGATTCATCCATATCCTTAACTATCATGGTAGTGTACTTAATTTTCATATTTTATCACCAACCAATACTTCTATTTTCA
The DNA here is from genome assembly GCF_900095295.1 of Methanobacterium congolense. Lineage (NCBI taxonomy): Archaea > Methanobacteriati > Methanobacteriota > Methanobacteria > Methanobacteriales > Methanobacteriaceae > Methanobacterium > Methanobacterium congolense. The sequence goes on along the minus strand of NZ_LT607756.1, from coordinate 1,068,398 downwards.
TTTCCAATCTTATAAAATAGAAGCAGACTTATAAGTATAATGGAGAGCAAAGGCCCATAAGTTAAAAGTCGCAAGTGGAATTATACTAATTATGCTCAGAGTCTGTTCTGGAGATTCAAATTATGGAACGAGCTAACCTTACGTTTAATGTAAGTTAACCTACAATAAGTATTACGAATGTATTTGATGGGATTCTTTAATATAACAAGGGTAACCTTTTACTGTGTTATTGATGAGTTGATTAGATTAAAATTCAAATACTTAAACAATAAACCCAAATTAAATTTAAGATTATAGATGTAAGGCCAAAAGGCAATTATTAAGTTTATAACTGCCATGAACAGGCCGAAGTATAGGACCATAGGGGCATTTTTATATCCTTTTCCCCAGTAGTACATGCCTCCAAGTATGCCCATTAAGGGGATAAAAAATGTTACAAGGTACCAGAGGTTGCTCATTTCTTTAACAGGTTTATTTAAGGCAGTCTTTAGTTCATTTCCGCACTCAGAACAGTATTTACTCCCTTCAGGATTTTCAAATCCACATTCTGAACACTTAATCATGATCTTTTACCTCAATCATAATATTAAAGTAGTATTATAATTGTCTTTCGATAATATCATTACTGGAAGATTCAAAGTGTGGCATCAAAAATAAATCGTGCCCAAAATATATAAATTGGAAAAATCAGTGCTCAAAGCATACACATCTTTGAACAACAAGTTTTTTTTGAACAATTGCTTTTTTTTATTATATTTCCAGTAAAAATGTAAAAAAATAAGGGTTGGTTAAAAATTTAATTAATTTAAAAGCTTTTTAGATTAGGGGATCCGGTATTTTGGCGTTGGGTTTGTTTTTTAATCCTCCAATTTTTTCTAGTCTTGTTTTTAAGAATTTTTCTCCAGATTCTGTAGGTCCAAATATGGGTACAGATGTGCCGACCTTGAACACTTCCCTATCTTTACCCACTTCGTTGATGTATTTGGATGCACAGCTTGTGATAATATCTGCAGTGTCAAACAGGACTTTTGCATCTTCCTCGGACATTTCGGTTACATGGGCTGCAAATATGTAAATATTAACGTCTTCATTGTCTTTTTCGATTCCACGAAGCTTTTTAGCATCCTCTGTTGATACAACTGAAACTGCAATGTTCCTGTAACCCGTGTCAATGGCCTTTAAAACACCTTTGATCTGGTTAATTTCAGCTGTTTCAGGGTCAAGAACATTTTCAGGTCCAATAGTTTCTATGATCTGGGTAATTGGTGTTGTACTTATGAAAGCTGATATTCTACCGGCCATTCCTTGAACAAATTCAGGATCTGTTAAAATAACTGTTCCGCACCCTTCGCTGACGATAACAGCACAATCGATCATGTTTTCATCGAGTAATGTGCTCAAGGTTTCTGATACTCCAAAGGAAAGGAAATCTTTCATACGCAATTTTCTTTCAGATGTGCACATTCCAAAGTCTTTAATTCGAAATTCTATATTTTTTCGCACGGCTTCAGACGTAATATCTTTGATTCCCCTGTTTTTATCAAAAATAGGACAGTAATTGATTTTAGGTTCTCCCACCTCAACAACATTTCCCTCCCTCACCACAACCCGTGTTCTACCAAGGGCTTCAATTATATGCTCATCCATATCGTACCACCTGTAAAAAATTGATATACATACTAAGTTAAAAGACAATTTAACTCTTTTTAAAAACAAAAATTCACATTTTATGTAGGATTCAAAATTGGAACATCATCCTCCGCAAACGATTTAATGATTTTGATCCTTAAAAAAAGAAAAAAGGTAAATTGGTGTTTATTTTTTCCTTGGTGTGAATACTCCTCCAAGTACAGCGAGAATAGCCAGTACTAGTCCTGCTATTGGCATACCCGTGGTTTGCATTGGTACTGTTTTTGTTGTTGATGCAGCGTTCACTGTGTTACTATTAGAGTTGTTCTGTGATTGTACACTGATGCTGAACGGCGTTAGTGGGTCATTGTTTTGGTTGAATGTCTCTGAGGTTATCGTTGGTGTGATAGAGTAACTTCCACTTCCTAATGCTTTGACTGTGAGGTACAGGTAGGGATCTCCTACTTCTACATTGGTTAAGGTCCATGTTACTGTCCTATTTACTGGGTTGTAGGTAACTGTTCCATTGTCAACAGTTGCATTTACAAATTCTAAACCAGCTGGTACCTGGAAAGACATTATAACATTGGTTGCGTTGTCCGGTCCGCTGTTGCTGAGTTTGTAGGTTAATATGAATGTGTCACCAACAGTAGGGTGACTATTCGAGTTTGTAGTGTTCAAGTACAGATAAGAAGATGGCTGCAACGTTAACAAAGTACTATTGATAGAAGCCAAGTAGTTACTGCTTCCAGAATACTCTGCAACAACATTATAGTTACCAGCGGTCCAATTAGTTGGTATTGTCCACTGCAAAGTAGCTACTCCATTGGAAACATCAACAGTACCGATATTGGTGTTGTTCACCCTGAATGTTACCTGTCCATCAGTTACTGGGTTTCCATTAGAATCCACCAGATCTGCTGTGAAGGTCACGTTATGACCAGCATAACCACTAACACCACCCACAGTAACAGCAGTAGGGTTTGGAGTTACAGTCAAATTCGTACCATTGGTAGAAGTTAAATAATTACTGCTACCTGAATAGTCTGCAACAATAGTATAGTTACCAGCGGTCCATGTGGTTGGTATTGTCCAGTTAATGGTGGCTAAACCATTAGTTATGGTAACGGGGGTTAATGTGGTGCTGCCAATAGTGAAAGTAACAGTTCCTTCGTTGACAGGATTGCCATGGCAATCCACATTAGCTGTTAAAGTCACATTCTGACCAGCATAACTACTAACACCACCCACAGTAGTAACGGTAGGTCCTTGGTTTACTGTTAACAATGTTGAAACAGTTTGATCATCAGTATTTGCATTGAGATAATCAGTTCCTGCATGTTTTGCAGTGAACAGTGCAGTTGCAATACCATTAACCGTAGTGGCCATAGGATTGAAACTTTCCAACGTACTGGTAAATGTTACAAGTGTTCCATCTGGTATGTGACCAGTACTAGGATCGAATGCAATAACTGTAGCACCATTATAACGGTTGTTGAAGCTAACTGTGATTAAACTGCTTTGAGTATTGTTGATAGTGTTTGGTGTTGCGTTCATTGTCATGTAGAGCCATGTCGAATGATCCACACTTCTGGATATGAGGATGGTCCATACTGGATTATTAGAACCCCACCAATTGTCTTTTGCATTCACGGAACCATCAAAATTGTAAATAGCATTACCCTGTGGTGCAGTGTTATTTACAAAAGAACTGTAATGCACATTAAGAGTACCTGTATTCCAGAGAGCGATAGCGCCCCCACAACCATCAATATCTTTTGCTGCGTTATTTATGAAAGTACAATTAATTACATTGCTAGTAATCCCTCCATTATAACTGGCGATAGCACCAGCAGCACCAGTTGCGGTGTTATTTGTGAAATTACAACCATTCACAGTGGTAATAGTACCTCCATAATTGTAGAGAGCACCACCCGCAGTTGCGATGTTATTTGTGAAAGTACAACCAGTTATATTATTGATAGTGCCCATATAATTGAGGAAAGCCCCACCAAGAGATGATGCTGTGTTGTTTGTGAAAGTACATCCAATTACATTAGTAACAGTACCATCATTGTAGAGAGCACCACCAAAATCATAAGGGTAACTTCCTGTTGCTATGTTACCTGTGAAAGTACAATCACCAACAGCCAAAGTACCACTATTGTGAATGGCAGCACCATTACCTGTTGTTGTTGCGTTAGTGAATGTTAAATTGTTTATATTTACTGTTACACCACTGAGGATCTTGAATATCCAGTTGGTGCCTGTTCCGTTGATTATGGTTCCTGTTTGGCTTTGACCAATTATGCTTATATTATGGTCTATAGTTATGTTTGTGTTGCCTGTTCCATTGTAAACACCATTTGCAATGTATACGGTTCCATTTTCATCTACGCCGCTTATTCCTTGAGCTATTGTCTGGTAAGGACTGTCACTTGTTCCAGTGTTGGCGTCGTTACCTCCTGTTGCGTTAACATAAACAGTTGAAGCTGCACTGACACTTGAGGCCGTTAAAACAACACAAAGACCAATAAAAACCATCAATACTAACATTTTAGTAGTTTTTGTTTGTTTTTTCAGTTTTTCACCTCCTTCATGATTATTCGGGATATAAAATGATTATATTATCATATCCAAACCAAGATAATACATTCACAATAAATAAAAGTTTCGATTTTTATCCCCAAAATACGGATAATCCGAGCGAATAAAAACAATTTACAAAAAATATCAACCCCATAGAAGATAAACATTTAAATTAAACAGTTCCACAACATATTAACTAGAATATAAAAATAAAAACCAGTATTACTATCTAAAAACTGATAAATAAATACAAAAATATTCAATAAACATTAAAACTGTTCAAATACAACAAACCATGGTTATTCACAAAAACACAAATAGAAAAGGGAGTAGCCAAACCTTTCCCAATAAACTCCTCTGATGCCATTCTGTATGAGGCAAGTAACAGGGTTACTCTTGTTGATGCGAAAAATCAGATAACAAATTATATCGTGATAGTAATCATTGGAGGAATGTTAAACAGACATTAAGTTCAGAGAAAATGGAGTTTATATGAGAAGCAAATATTATTCATCCAACTGTGGGTTTTTAAAAAAATCATACCACACATTTAAGGTATCCTTATCATAAATACCAAGTTCAGCAAGCACATCTCTGGCAAATTCAAGAGAAGCAATTCCATTGGCGGTAATTATCCCATTATCAGAAACAGAAGGCTTGTTAACATACAAATCATTACCTTTATACTTTCCTACTAAGTTCTGAAGGTACGCTTCCCCATTACTGGTGTGTTTGACGCCCTCAAAAAATCCATGTCTGGCTAAAAAAACAGTTGTTCCGCAGATGGCTGCAACAGGCATGTCCATCTTTATGAATTTTTCAACAACAGGAACCATATCCATCACTGGATCGTTTTCCCACATTCCTCCACCGGGTAAAATAATAATAGCAGCATTATTGTAATTGATTTTATCGATGGTACAATCTGGAACTATAGAAACCCCACCCATGGTTACTATGGTGTCTTCGTTGAAACCAACTGTTTTTACAGAATAATCTCGTGATTTGTTGATTTCAGCCGCCGCTAAACCGGGTTCCCAATCAGATAAACCGTTAAATACTAATAGATATGCTGTTCTCATGTAAATGGGCCTCCATTAACATAATTAGATTAAACCTTAATTGACATCAGACATGTCCATACTTTTTATTAATAAATTTTTTAATAAATTTACGGGCAATACTATAGTTAATAAAGTCAATATTGCCATTACAACTAAAAATATACCTTGAAAGACACCTTGAAAATATGAAAGAAAAACTATTACAACTAACATAAATACGCTCACGGTTGTCAAGTAAAATAAAGGCCAATCAAAGAAATAATCATTGGCTCTTTGATATCCACAATAGGGACATTTTATATTCTTTGAACTTATCTTACGTTGACATTTGGGACAATGGATTAAACTCATTAAAACACCTAAATTCCTCGTGAACAATGAAAGTTTATGATTTTTGAATTTCAATGTATTATAGATGAAGTTTTGATTTATTTATTAGATTATTATTTTATTTTAAATTAAGATCTTCACTCCATAAAATTTATTTAATCGAATGTGCTGAAAATCATGTATTATCCATCTTATATCCTTTAAATTGTCAGGCAAACATTGAAAGTTGCGTTTGATTTTTTTTATTTCTGCATTTTATCTTCTAAAAACAAATTAGGATGGATCAAGAGTTCCAAGCAAGGAATCTATGAACTGTTGTGCTGTACGTCCTGACATTCCACCATGATGCATTTCCCATTTACTTGCTGCAGATGTTAGTTCTTCATCTGTCAGTTTGATTTCAGGGTATCTCCTTGCAAGGGTTGTGACTATGTTGAAATATTCTTTCCTCTGGGGAGTGTAGTAACCAATTGTCACTCCGAACCGCGCCGACAGGGAGAGTTTTTCATTCACAGTCTCCGAACGGTGCAGTTCATCCTCAGACATGTCCGAACGATCACTCCATGTTTCCCGGATCAAATGGCGCCTGTTGGATGTTGCGTAGATGAGTACGTTTTCAGGTTTTGTTTCTAAACCGCCTTCCATAACCACCTTCAAATATTTGTACTCAATTTCAAACTCTTCAAAGGACAGATCGTCCATATAAATTATAAAACGATAGTTTCTGTTTTTTATGGCTGCAATGACCTTCGGTAATTCCTTGAATTCGTGTTTGTGGACCTCTATCATACGGAGCCCGCGGCTGTAATACTTATTTAAGATTGCCTTAATGCTTGCGGATTTTCCAGTGCCTGCATCACCATAGAGTAGAACGTTGTTTGCTTTGCGCCCTTCAACAAAGGCTTCTGTATTCTGCACCAGTTCACTCTTTTGGGATTCGTAGCCAACCAGATCATCCAGCATCACATCACTGGTCGTTGTGATGGGGCAAAGGATTCTGGACGTATCATCATTTGAAATACGGAAGGCTTTATTTAGTCCAAATTCTCCGACACCATATGTTTTGTAGAAATCTGTAACGATTTTGTATACTTCTTCGCCATCTTTGGCCTGTTCAATGGTATGACTGAGTTTTTGAACTTTTTCACTTACGCTCTTGTTGAAGATCTGTTCACTTTTCACCACAGCGTTGTAGTTCATGATGATCGTAAAGCAATCAATGTCCAGTTCCTTTTCTATTTTAGAAAAGTCGTAGTCAAACAATTGCTTGAAGATGTCAAAATCGTTCCGGGCAAATTTATTTACGGTACCTTCGTTGGTTCCAACCTTTTCCGAAACAAGCGTGAAGGGGTTTTCAGTCATGGATAAAAGAAAAGCCAGGTAATTGTGCCACAGATTTTTATCAAAGCCATAAAGCGTTGAAATATCAAGCATACGATTGATTTCGATGTAAATATCTGAAATCAGATCTTCTCTCACATAGTCTTCTGCCTCAAATCGTTGGCAGATATTGGATAACCTAAACAAGATGCTATCTTTGTTGATATTTTTGTAAATCACCAATTTGGATGTCAAGTGATGCATTGATTGTCTCCTAATTTGTATAAACTTTTTACTTAAGTCAATGATTATGGTTTTTGGTTCGTTAATAAAACTTAAATTTTAAATTTTTACATATTTTGCTTTAAACGTTTATCTATTCCACAAACGCCACCAATAATTGTAACTCTTAGATAGGTATAGGTGCAATAAATATTATTTTTTTCCTAATAAGAATCCAATGAAACTTAGTACAGTGAAACCAGTTATAACAAAGATTATACTACTTAAAGGGGTAAAATAGGTTATGTTTCCTGATTGTAATAATGTTTGTATGGCTGCTTTCTCTCCAGATGTGCCATTTAGTTGAGAAAGGATATATAAAGATGAAACAATAGTATCAACTGCAAGGTAAATTACAGCTAAAATAAGTCCATATTCTAAAGATGTAAGTTTTTCCGCTATTTTATAACCTAAATAAAAGGGGAGTATAAATGGTAAATAAGGCAAAAAAATCAAAGTAATCAGAAGGATAACAGAAGTTATACCAACCACATCCCCATCACGTAACAAATAGATGATAACTAATTTATATATAATCAATAAGATTACCATCACTATTGAAGCATATATCAAATCTCGTTTGTAGTCATTAAGATTATTTTCCATTTCTATTCACCGGTTAACTACACTTTTAATTCTTAATTATAGTTTTAGTAGCCTTTGAACTGAATCTTTACCCAGGCATATACTGAGGATTATTTTTATCAACAAGGATATTATTGTTTAATTTATTTCTTACCTTATATGCGGGTCTACGTTAAATAAAAAAAGAAAAAGAATTTATTCCTTTATCTTTTAAATCTTTATTTCACAATTAAACTTCCGCAGTACTATAAACTATTCACAACACTCCCGATTGTAATAATTGATAAATTAGGTCATACTTGTATTATTAATGGAATGATAATGGAAATTGGATTATGATCTAAGTTCCACCAACCTTGACGGGACATACTTTTTTTGTTCATCTGAGTTGCAGTAGTTTGGCAATTTCAACGTAAGTAGCCAGTGAAGGTAAACTTAACACACTAAAATAGTTTTTAATAATTTATAAAACTTGTTTAGCAAAATAAAATATATTAGATCTACAGAAATAGGTAATAAAAGTAGATCAATACCCAAGGTTTGGTAATTTGATAATCTCACTAATATATACTAAATGGTGAATAACAATGTTAAAATCAGTTGGCACACTTTTACATGGTGATCCTGTTGATGCATCAGAGGTAAAACGACTGCGGGATCTCGTATTGTTTGAAAAACCGGATTTACAAAAAAAATTGGTAAAATTTTTCTGTCTTTTGATCCTCTCTTCAGGCATTGCTACCTATGGACTACTTGGAAATTCTGTGGCTGCGGTTATTGGGGCCATGATTATCGCACCACTCATGATGCCCATTATGGGCCTTGCTTTTGGTATCAGCATTGGTGATCGTTATGCTATCAAAAATTCGCTACTTATCAGCCTTGGAGGAATTCTTGCTGCACTTGCAGTTGGTTTCTTTTTAACAATCCCAATGTCTAACCTTGTTTACCCTCAAACCATCGATCAAATTATGATCCGTACTTCACCAAAACTTTTGGATCTTTTAGCAGCAGTGGTCACAGGGCTTGCTGGAGCTTTTGCCATGTCACGAAAGGATGTCTCAGATACCTTACCTGGGGTGGCCATTGCAATTTCTTTAGTTCCCCCACTATCTAATACCGGTATCCTATTGGCAACTTCCAATTTTTCCCTGGCCATGGGAAGTCTTCTATTATTTTTAACCAATTATTTTGCCATCTTACTCACAGGAGCTGTTCTTTTTGGAGTTATGGGCTTTTCTAAAGTGTCCTTTAATAATCAATCATTTAGTGCAAGGCGTAAAGGTATTTTTATTGCTTTGATCTTGATTTTTTTGATAACAGTGCCTCTGGCTTATACCAGTTATCAAACTTTAATGGATAACAGTTTAAAAGAAAACGTTTACGAAGAATCAAGTAACTGGTTGAACGACACAGGATATGCTGTTACCGCAGTCAATACAGATATTTTCAATGATACTGTGGTCGTTGCGGTTGTAGGAGATGGTACTTTGCCACCTATTGAAGAACTAGATCAGTCCCTAAAGGGGAAACTTCATGGAAAAACACTCAGGGTTGAGGTAATTAATTCAAAAGCATACAATTTGAATAATTGATAGATCTGAATCATAAGGAATTCTAAATCCACACCCTTTCATCAATGATTTAAAATAAATCTTTAATATTGTATATAAATTTATTTAAATTTTTTGTTTTTCATTTTATAACAAATTATATTATTCTAAAGATATTACTATTTATAAATACATTACTCTGATTATAAGAGGATTAAGAACTCCAGATATATTGTAAGGAGTAAAATATGGTCTTCTATTTTTTGAGGATAACCTGTTACTAAACTTGTTACTAGGAGAGTTATAAAATGAGAAAATATTATCTTGATAATCTACGCTGGCTTATAATTTTGATCCTGTTTCCATATCATACGTTACTTATCTACAGTGGCATTGGATCATACTACTTCCACGTTGCCAACTCAAGTATTGCCAATGCTTTCATCTTAACCTTCGCACCATGGTTCATGCAACTACTCTTTGCCATTGCAGGTATCACCACCTATTATTCCCTGAAAAGGAGGGATGCAAAGCAGTACTTGGAAGAAAGAGTATCCAAACTTCTCCTCCCCTCAGTGGCAGGCGTTATCCTAGTAATACCCGTGAGTGTATATTTCGGATACCTTTACAATGGATACACTGGAAACTTCCTCAGCTTCATGTTGTATCATTTCAGCAACGCCTTACAAAACATTGGGAATGGATTACTCATAGGCCCCTTATGGTTCCTTTTATACTTATTCATCATCTCCCTGGTGGCACTCCCCATCATAATGAAATACAGAAATGGAACATGGAAAATCCCCATAGAAAAAGTAACCCTACCCAAATTATTGTTACTCATCATCCCCCTGGCCCTTGGAAGTTTCTTCATCAACTTGTATCCTGAAAAAAGCATAGTACAATTCTTCTTACTCTTCATCTTCGGATACTTTTTACTATCTGATGATGGTATCCAACAAAAACTGGAGGATAAGAGATGGCCACTATTCATCAGTTTCCTGGTTTTAACCATCATATACCTTGTGATGACTGTGCCTAGCATCGGCCCAGCAGGAACTACTGCCACTGCTTCAACCTTCACAGTAGCATCCTTCTTATCCATGTTTTTGGTGAAACTATTTGTAAATGCCATCCTGTGGCTGGGAGTTCTGGGTGTGATGGGAATGGGTAAACATTACCTGGAATTCAAAAACCGCACAACTTTATATCTATCTGCGGCATCCTTCCCCATCTACATTTTCCACATAATATGGGTCAACCTCTTTGCCTACTATATCATTGGATGGATACCCAACATGATGGCCCTCCAAGTAATCCTTACAATGGCATTGAGTTTCATATTCACCATAGCCACCATTGAAGTAGTCAGAAGGATAAAGGGGGTCAGATTCCTCTTTGGAATCAAAGGCTAAAAAGACTCTTCCTTATTAAGCTCCAGGGAACAAATATTTCCTCACTTCTTTTTTTATCAGAATCTGATAACACCTTGAAAAATCCGTAGTATTACTAATATTTGTAAGGTTTGCGAAAAATATTCTATTCCAATATAAAATAGTACTAAAATTAGATTCTAAGGATTAATAATATGTATTTAAATTATATATAACTCAGTCACATGTCTGGAGTGAAAATAAGTTAAGATACTCCTTTTTAACCCAAATTTATATGAAAGTTTACTTCGTTAAACAATGCTATAACGAAGTGTGAAACATTTTGTTATCCCAAAGGTTACCAAATCGATGCACAGCGAAGTATCAACATTTAGTTATCCCGCGGGTTACCAAACAACCCTATAACAAAGAAAAAAAATTTATTCACTTAAAGTTAACAAAGTTGGGTTCAACAAAGTCAAAGCGTAAGATCCATTATGTGCAGCACTGAAGAAAATGGCCAAAATGGAAATCATGAGAAATCACTGTTTTTACATGTTACGATATACATGGGGTGGTGTATCTTCAGACAAAAAAGAAAAAATGGATCATGGGGTGGAAGCAGCATGAAAAATCCCAAAATTCAGGTTCATACTTCAAGATGAATAGATTTCCTAAGTTAAAAAAAAATATATTTTTCAGTTTGAGTTGCTCCAAGATCATAATGATATGCCAACGTGATGCAGGATCATCTGCAGTCCATCAATTCCGATTATCCCCATGAATACGAAGTACGAAAAGGTAACTGCAACCAGAAGGTAACCTACAATCAGGAGGCATCCGTCCCCTTCAAGGGAGCCCAGCATTAGAAAGAGAATTCCATATGCTGGTAGAAAATCAGTGAGTGGGATGGGAAGTGGAAGCATCAGGAGAAAGGCACAGATGATGGTGATTACAGTATTCACATACCTCATAACTGGATTGCGGGTTACAATGGACAGTCTTGGTTTTGAAAACCTTTCAACACCCCTCAGGACACGTGCCAGACCATTCATGATCTTTGAAAAGTTTTCCCTGGACACCCGGTACTCCATAACCCTTTTTGGAATAATAGGCTTATTTTTCAAAATTCCTGCAACGTTCAGGAGGATTATTGCAAGTCCAAAGGGCAGACTGCTTCCTGGGATCGAGACAGGTAATAAGAATGGCGCAACCAGTATCAAAGAGGTGATCAGGACCCCATATTCACCTATGAGCCCTAAAAAATCTTCAAAGGATATTCCCTCCTCTGGAATATCAGAGGATATACCTCCAATAAAATCAGATATCTTAAGTTTTTTGGATGTTTTTATCAAAATTTAGACCTCTAATCTCAATCAACAGGTTATAACTTATAAAATCAAAACTTCTTTCAAATTTATAAGGTTTACACTCTTCATCTGTTAAAGTTGAATATAAAACTTGTGAAAAAAAGTATTGGATTACCGATAATATTATTAGCTGATGCTGGGAATATATTAACAATCAAAATTACAGAATATCTAAGATATTATGATTGCATTGAAGGAGTAATGACGTTGCTTTACAGAGAATTTGGAAAAACAGGCAAAAAAGTTTCAATACTTGGATTTGGATGTATGAGGCTTCCAACAATTGGTGGAAGACCAGAAAACATAGACAAACCCCTTGCAGGGAAGATGATGACCTATGCAATTGAGAATGGTGTGAACTACGTGGACACTGCCTATCCATACCATGCAGCCTCACCCAAGGTTGGAGGTGCAAGTGAAACCTTCCTAGGAGAATTCCTGAGTGAAGGTTTGAGGGATGAGGTGAAACTTGCAACCAAACTTCCAATATGGCTTGTAGAGGAAAAGGGGGATATGGACAGGATTCTTGATGAGCAGCTCAAGAGGCTCCAGACAGACAGAATAGATTTCTATTTATTACATGGTCTTCACAGGCGTTTCTGGCCCATGCTCCAGGAATATGATATTTTTGAGTTTCTTGACAGGGCAGTTGAAGACGGCAGAATAGGGTATGCAGGTTTTTCATTCCATGATGAACTGGACTTCTTCATCGAGGCTGTGGACTCCTACAAGTGGAGCTTCTGCCAGATCCAGTACAACTACATGGATCAGGACTTTCAGGCAGGAAGAAAAGGCCTTGAATATGCAGCAAAGAGAGGACTTGGAACTGCAATTATGGAACCACTCCGTGGAGGATGCTTAACCCGAAACATTCCAGAGGACATCCAGGCGTTGTGGGATAGGGCGAAGACCAGAAAAAGTCTGGCTGAATGGGCCCTCAGATTCCTCTGGGACCATGAAGATGTGAACCTCGTTTTAAGCGGTATGAACAGCATGGATGACGTTGTTGAGAACGTTGAAATTGCAGAACGTGGAATTCCAGGATCCCTGACCGAAGATGAGAGAAATCTCATAGATGATGTCAGGGAAGCCTACAGATCAAGGGTCCATGTTGGATGCACAGGTTGCAACTACTGCATGCCATGCCCAGAGGGTGTTAACATTCCTCTGAACCTGAGCCTTCTGGACGATGTTTACATCTACGAGAACCTTGATAAACCATCTGGAAACTACTTCCACCTTATGGGCCGTAAGATGAGTGCAGGTTACTGTACAGAGTGCGGTGAGTGCGAGAAAAACTGCACACAGAACCTCCCAATAAGGAAGTACCTCAAGGAAACACGTGAGACATTTGAAAAGAAGTAGATTCTTTCTTAAGGTGAATTTCTCAAAGTGAAACTAGGTTAAAGTTTCAGGATAAAAAAATTGAATGGTTTGAATCATTTAAATTAAAATAAATACAATTAAACAAGCATTAAAATGAGTAATTAAATGTAAGATGGTTTATAGGATGAATAATTAAGGGAAATATCCAGATTTCCCTTTAACTCATTTACCATCCTCTTTTTTGTAGTTTTTGGTTTTCTGGTATTGTGCTGATTTCGAGTCCTGGCATTGCTTTTCCGAGGTTGGTTGAGACTTGTGCGATTAGGTCGGCGTCTTGGTAGTGTGCTGTGGCTTGTACTATTGCTTTTGCTACTGTTTCTGGGTTTTCGGATTTGAATATTCCGCTTCCTACGAATACTCCGTCTGATCCGAGTTGCATCATGAGTGCTGCGTCTGCTGGTGTGGCTATGCCTCCTGCTGCAAAGTTTACAACTGGTAGTCTGCCCTGTTTGGCTGTTTCTTTAACGAGTTCCAGTGGTGCTTCTTCACGTCTTGCCACTGCCCATAGTTCCTCTTCGTTTTTGTCCTGTAGTTCTCGGATGGTTCCCTGTATCACGCGCATGTGTCTAACAGCCTCTACAACGTTTCCTGTTCCTGCTTCGCCCTTGGTTCGGATCATGGCTGCTCCTTCATTGATTCTACGCAGTGCTTCACCTAGGTTTCTTGCACCACAAACAAATGGTATGGTGAACTGCGTCTTATCAATGTGATAACTCTCATCAGCAGGAGTAAGTACCTCACTCTCATCGATCATATCCACACCCAAAGACTGCAAGACCTGAGCCTCAACAAAATGACCAATACGAGCCTTAGCCATAACCGGAATGGACACTGCGTCGATTATCTCCTGAACCTTAGAAGGATCCGCCATACGAGCAACACCACCAGCAGCCCTGATATCCGCAGGCACACGCTCCAACGCCATAACAGACACAGCACCAGAATCCTCAGCAATACCAGCCTGCTCAGCATTCACAACATCCATAATAACCCCACCCTTAGTCATCTTAGCAAAACCCTTCTTAATAACCTCAGTACCATGCAACATAATAATTTCCTCCATTGATCTTAGATTTACTTGTTTAAATTTATTTTTTTATTAAAATTCATTGTTAAATGAAATTATTTTTTTTAATCAATTAAATAAGAATTTCCTAAATAATTTCTTAACATCTTAAATAGAATTTATTTTGATTTATAATTTTATTTGTTTTAATTCCCATTTAGTGAATATAAGATTTGTTCTTTTTATTTTAAGTTATTTTTAAATTTTATTTGAATTAATTTTTATTTGAGATGTAACTTATTTGAGATGTAAAAATTTTTTTAATTTAATCTTTTTAATTTATTTGAATAAATCATACGTTATGCATCACGATTCCCAGAAAAAGGCTTTTTACAGAAAAAAAAGAATGGTTATATCTATTAAAGAAAAAGGAGTGTGATGAAAAAGTATTGGATAATTTTTAGATAATCCTTATTTCATCCCCAGTTTCAACGTTACCACCCTTTATAACCCTGCAGAAGATGCCTTCCCTAGGCATTATACAGTCTCCTACCTGTCTACTGATTTCACAGGGACTGTGACATTCTTTACCTATCTGGGTCACTTCAAGGACTGCATCTTGACCTGCAGAGAGTCTTGTTCCAACAGGTAATGGTGTGAGATCTAAACCGCAGGTTGTGATGTTTTCTGCAAAATCTCCGGGTTTAACATCCAGTCCCAACTCCCTCATTTTGTCTATGCTCTCCATTGCAAGGAGGCTGACCTGTCTGTGGGTTTCTGGGCTGCTGTGGGCATCTCCTGAAAAGCCACTGTTTTCCACGAGAACTTCCCTCTGGACGTTTTTCTTCTTCATACCCTTATTAGTACTTGTACAGACTGCCAATATCCTTTGTGATGGCGTTTTGGTTGAATTCATGTTTAACACTTGATTTTTAATTTATTTGATTACAGTTACATGAGGATGTGGTTACCCATAAAGTGGTTCCAGTAAATTGAAATGGTTCATGTATTTAACTCCCATCCAAATGATTTTGTTTATCCAATGCTTTCTTATCATTCAGTTCTTCATCAGGTTAAATCTGAATATTTATCAGCTCATCCCTTATTTTGAGCTTTTTATTCCTGCCTTTTCAGATCCAGATGAAGGATTGGAATTCAGTTTTTCAATGATTAATTCTGCAGCCTTTTCTCCAGATAGGAGCATTCCACCGAAGGTTGGTCCCATCCTTGGTTTTCCGTAGGTTGTTGCAACTGCCATTCCTGTGACGAACACTCCGGGGTAAACCTCACTTGTGTGTTCAACAACTGCATCCTCTGATTTTTCAACCCACATTGGTTCGAAACCCTCTGTTTCAACGAGTCCACGTTCTTCAAGTGATTTTACAACCACTGCATCATGGCCTGTTGCATCTATAACTATCTTGGATTCAATTGCAACCGGATCAACACAGGTTATTGCCCTTGGAAGTGCTGAGACAGGTGTCCAGTTTATAACCACACCTGCAACTTTATCTTCCCTTACAACAACATCATCAAACTTGGTCATGTTTATGACCTTGGCACCTGCATCCATTGCTGCTGCTATGAGCTTTGAACATGCATGTGGACCGTCAGCAACGTAAAGTCCCTTCTGAACCTTTTTGTATGGTGCTCCTACTTCATCGAGGATTCTCTGACCTGGTTCTCTCACTGTTAACTTGTTCATGAGGTATCCGCCGATCCAGAAGCCTCCTCCAAGGTAGTTGTTACTCTCTATGATGAGGGTTTTAACACCGTTTTCTGCAAGTCTCTTTGCGGCTATGAGTCCGCTTGGACCGGCCCCTATTATTATTACGTCGCTTTCTATGTAATCCAGGAATTCTTCTGCAAATCCAGATACAATTGCCTTTGTAACATCTTTTTCAGATACCTTTGAGAATATCTCCATTCTTTGATCCTCCTAAATAATATGTTTTTTTAAGTTTAATGATGTTGAAGGATGCTCCATGCTTTACATGGATTTCTAAATGGTGTTGCTGAATGTTGCGCCCTTTAATAAATGTGCCACTACTAAATGCATCACTGGATCTACCTTAAAACTCAATCCAGTTCTAAATCCAGTCTTTTAAGGGTGGAGAATACTGCTTCAAGTTCTGCGTCCATGCTGATTTCTTCTTGGGTTTCAAGTACCTTTTCAAGAACTGCATTCGTCTCAGGGTGTTTTGGAGCTGCTGAACATCCACCATCAGGAAGGATGGATATGTCAAATGTTCCTATCTTCTTGGCCATCTCGGATATTTCAAGCTTGTCCAAACCAATCAACGGACTTAATATTGGCATTGAAGTTGAATGTCTTGTTGCAAGTATGTTTGGAAGTGTCTGAGATGCCACCTGCCCCACACTGCTTCCATCGATGATTGCAAATGCTTTTTCACGTTGTGCAAGTTTTTCTGCGATCTGGTACATTCCACTCTTACAGAGGACACATGTCATCCTTGAAGGAGCTTCTTCCTCACATTTCTGGAGGAATCCTCCGTAATTCACCTGGTAAAGTCTTAAATCAGATCCTGCTGCATATTCTTTGAGTTTCTTGTAGATCTTGATGATCTTCTCATTTGATCCTGATGTGTAGGGACAGTTGTCGAAGTTCAGTATTGTAAGGTCACATCCTCTTTTCATCATGAGAAAGGACGCTACAGGAGAGTCAATGCCTCCAGATACAAGTGCAATCATCCTGCCCTGGGTACCAAGTGGTAATCCTCCGATTCCCTGAATCTTCTCGTGGAATATGTAAGTTCTACCCTCCCTAACTTCAACGTTAAGTCTAAAATCAGGATTTGACAGGTTTACAGGTGCACCTGTAAGTTCAACTACAACTGAACCGCAGAATCCTGCCATTTCTCTGCTTGAGAATTCATGGGTTCCAACCCTTCTGCATTTCACTGCAAAGGATTTTTCAGGTGAAAAAACACCATCTTCAATGAGTTTCTTCATGTAGGCTTCAACTGTTTCCTTTATGGCATCATGATCCGTCACTGTTTCAACTGTGGGGCTGAATGAAACCACTCCACATATCTTTTTAAGGGATTCAATAGCTTTCTCCTGA
Source organism: Methanobacterium congolense (assembly GCF_900095295.1). NCBI lineage: Archaea > Methanobacteriati > Methanobacteriota > Methanobacteria > Methanobacteriales > Methanobacteriaceae > Methanobacterium > Methanobacterium congolense. The sequence goes on along the minus strand of NZ_LT607756.1, from coordinate 1,050,826 downwards.
TCTTCAGGAAATAGAAATATCCTGCCCTGATTTAAAACTATTTTACCATCAACAACACTTTTGATATTTGATATGAGTTTTTTTTCAAATCTTTTCCTTACTTTAGGACTTTTTACTCCTATTTCACCATATCTAACAATTATTGGCTTGTTTTTTTCCATTATAAAATTCCCCTTTATAGGTTCATAAGAATTATCTTTAATTCTGTTTAATTCTGCAGTAAAATCATTATTCAATTTATACCGTTATTAGTTGTTAATATTTTCTTTTAAGGAAAATCAAATCTCCTTTTCTTACAATAAATTTAAAGGTTTTATTAATACTTTTTAATATTGGATTTTCAATATTATTTGGTATTATAATCGTCCTCTGAAGAACTCTCCTTTAAATCGCAGAAACTGCAGTTCAATTCCATTTATTTTTCCTATTTCAAAGGGGAATGGCTTTGTAAGGAATAACATCCAACAAACATTAATTAACAATTGTTATATAACTATCGTTACATATAAATGTTTTGATGGGATGTTCCTTTTAAAGGAAGAAGAATTTTAATGGATTCTTCCCCTTTATCCACCATCCAATCCCCTTGAAAGATCTTCAATCAAATCATCTGCATCCTCAAGGCCTATGGAAAGTCTTATGAGGTCATCTGTAATGCCTGCCTCTCCCCTTGCCTCTTCGGACATGGATGCGTGGCTCATGGTCGCAGCATGTTCAACAAGAGAATCTGCACCTCCAAGCGACTCTGCAAGGGAAAACAGATCCAGATTTTTAAGGAAAGGCCTGACATCACCCTCAGATTTGAGTTTGAATGACACTATTCCTCCAAAACCCGTCATCTGACGTGCTGCAATGTGGTGACCTGGATGCTCAGGGAGTCCAGGGTAGTAAACCTGACTAACCCCCGGATGCTGGTTCAGGTACTCTGCAACCCTTTGTGCATTCAGTTCATGCTTATCCATTCGAAGTGGCAGTGTCTTCAAACCCCTGAGCACCAACCATGAATCGAATGGTGAAGCATTGGTCCCCAGTCCATTTAAGAGGAAATGAACCTCCTCTCCAAGTTCTTCCGTTGCAGTTACTATCGCTCCACCTATAACATCACAGTGGCCGTTGAGGTACTTGGTTGTTGAGTGAAGAACTATGTCAATACCGTGCTCAATGGGCCGTAGGAAGTAGGGTGTTGCAAAGGTGTTGTCTGCTACAGTGAGTATTCCTTGCTCCTTTGCCACCTTTGAAACCACTTCAAGGTCTATGATGTTTAAAAGCGGGTTTGAAGGTGTTTCCACCCATATCATCTTGGTGTTGGGTTTTAAGGCATTTCTAAGGCTTTCTTCATCAGTTATCCTCACGAATGAGAATTCAACACCAAAACGAGTCATGATCTCAGCAAACAACCTGTGACTGCCACCGTAGATGTTATCTGCACATATAACATGGTCTCCTGCACTTAAAAGGTGTATTGCAGTTGTTACAGCAGCCATTCCACTTCCAAATGCAAATCCTGCTGCACCGCCTTCAAGTTCTGCAAGGGCATTTTCAAGGGCTTTACGTGTTGGGTTGTTGGTTCTGGTATAATCGTACTCCCCAGGTTCGTCAAAATCATCGAAGATAAATGTTGAAGTCTGGTAAATTGGTGTTGAAATTGCACCCGTAATCTTACAGGGTTTTCTTCCAGCATGTATAGTTTTTGTATCAAATTTCATTTTTAACCTCCTAAACACTATAAAAACCGTAGTCTAGAGATCATAATGTTATAATTGAAATTTTAGATTTTATTTAAGAAGTTTAGTGTATTATATCCCTGAATTTCCAGGATCTTTAACTATAGTTATATAACAATCGTTATATTTTGTTGTATAAAAAAGTTGCGGTTCTAGATCATGATAAAATGGAGAAAATTGAATGTTGAAGGGTATCCCGTCACCTTTTGAACCCTTTCAAAATAAAAAAAAGTATTGAGGATACTTATTTCCTTGCCCTTGCAACTTTTCTTGCAATAACAAGTTCACCTATGGCTATGAGTCCCACAAAGAATTTTTCAAGACCGCCTGTTGCCCATATTGCCTCTCCAAAGGTTGAATTTTTGATACGTTCCTCATATTCCTTTGCTTTGATCCTTTCACCGGTCTCCCTTTTGGTTACAAATGCAGCAGCTTCCATGAGCTCGTCCCAGCTTACACCCTTCAGTTCACTTTCCATTGCTTCAAATACCTTTGAGACCTTGATCTCGTAGAGCTGGGAGAGGGTTCTAACTATGTTGAAGGACCTTACAATACCCACAACAACTCCATCTTCATTTAGAACAGGTATGCTAACAACTCTGTACTCTGCAGCCTTCAAAACTGCAAGTCTTGCAGGATCATTTTCTTTAACGCATATTGTCTCTTCTGGAGGGTACATAACCTCTTCAACGGTTTTTTTACCCTCTCTGAAAGCCCTCATAACATCGAGTGAGGTTATCCAGCCAACGAGTTTCATTTCCTTGTCAAGAACCGGGCTTGTGAACTTTCTGTACTTCTCCATTCTAATTGATACATCTGTAATGCTTTCTTCGGGTGAAACGTATACAAATTCCTTATCCATCAATTCTCTAACTTTCATCAGATAACCTCTCAAAATTTAATGCTCCAACAGGACATTTTCTAGAGCAAACTTCACATGATATACATTTATCTTTGGAGATAACCACTTCTTCATCCTCAAGTTTTATTGCATCCACAGGACAGTTTTCTTCACAAACACCGCATGCAACACAGATATCATCATCCACAAAGAGTTCTTCCTGCTTGATAACCGGACCTAACTTTCTCTGAAGGTCCACTGCATTTTCTGGACATACGTTTGCACATGCACCACATCCTACACATGCATCAAGGTCTATAATTGCGGTTTCACCTTCAGGTACTGTTATTGCATTGGTTGGACAGAATTTTTCACATGTACCACATGATGAACATTTCTCACTGTCCACTGAGATGTTCTCCATGCGGAGGGTTCTGTGGGGAACCTGAACATCCTGCAGGTTGTAGGTAACATCCTCTCCAACGGCAGATGTGCCCTCCAGTACATGTACAGCTTTAACAGGACATGTTTGAGCACAAATTTCACATTTAACACAATTTTCAAGTATCTTTGCGGGTCTGGTTGATTCTGCGTCCTGCACAGCATCAACTGGACATTCCTCAGCACAGAGGTTGCACCTTACACATTCTGGAGATATGGTTATGAATCTCTGTTTGAGGGAGCATTCCTCGATTTCAGGCTTGAATTCCTCAGCACCGTGCTCCATATCCCTCGATTTTGCAACAACCTCTCCCTCAAGAGCATTCTTCTTCTTTTTAAATGTTATATCCATAATCACACCTTTTAAATTTTAATCACAACTCCACAATCGAGAAATTCAATTATCCTATCATTAACGCACAAGATACTTTAATTAACTCCTGTTATTAGTTTATCATGGAATTTTATATGATATATCTCCTTAAATGATGATTCGTAATTTCTTTTATAAAAGTTTTTATAAATCTTCATGGAATTCATCAGGAATGAATGCGTTAATGATCCATTTCTTCAAGCTTTGATGTATCTGGCAGTCCATCTGTTGCACCTTTCTTCTGTACTGAGCAGGCTGCAGTGAAGTTACCAATTTTGGTTGCTTGTAGTAGGTTTTCCCCTCTAATGAATCCATAGATAAATCCTGCATTGAATGCATCACCAGCTCCTGTTGTATCAACACATTCAACATTTAAAGCATCAACGAAATGGGAGGACTGGCCGTCTGTAACGTATGCACCTCTGTCCCCACGTTTCACAACAACCATCTTTACTCCGTATTCAAGGAGTTTTTTACTTCCACATTCACATATATCCTGTGATTCACCTGCTCCATTTAGAAGAAGCTTTAATTCTGCTTCGTTTATGAGGAGTATGTCTGTTTTTTGGAGGAATGGTTCAAGGAATTCCAAACCCCTCTCTATGTATAGCATTCCCGGGTCGAAACTCACATGAACATCATCTGGAATCTCATTTAAGAGTTGTTTTTGGGCCTCCAGAGATTGATTGCATGTGTTTGCAACGAATGAGGTTAAGTGCAGAACACGTGCCCCCTGAATATAATCTTCAGGAACTTCATAGGGTTCAATAAGGTCGTTAACCCCCGGATCAACGTATAATGCCCTCTGACCTTCACTATCAACAAATCCTGATACTGAACCGCTTCTACCTTCAGGTGCCTGTACCACAGCCTCTGTGTTGACACCCTCATTTTGAAGGTTTCTAAGGAGTAAACATCCTTCACGGTCACCTGCAACCTTACCTATGAACCCTGTTTTCATGCCAAGTCTTGAAAGCCCGACTATGGTGTTGGCTGCTGAGCCTCCACAGGACTCTGTTAAACCTGTTATATATGATTCTTCATCCTTACAGGCTATTTTGTTAACTCTGTAGAGTTTGTCAAGGTTCAGGGCTCCAAATCCAACAACATCTAGATTCATTCAAACAGCTCTTTAAGTGGTATGTTGTAGTCTCCAAGTTTTCCCTGGTAGTTTCCTGCAGATACCTTTAAAACATCATCGAAGTCCAGTGTGGCTTCAATACCCACCTTCATGGCTTCTTGTACTGCTTCCATGTTCAGACCGTTTATCACGATCTCAGGAATGTAACCCACACCCTCAGGGACCATTGATTCTTCTTGAAGTGTTTTTTTAAGGGATGGGCAGTATGGATGGTTGGTTGTTGGTCCGATCCATGGATAGTTGGTTTCAGGTTTTGAAGCTGCAGAGCAGATATCAAAGGGTGTTATAACCCCTTCAACTTTTTCTATGGCTTTGAGTGCGGCTCTTCCAGCTTCAAGCACAGCTTCCTTGCTGCTGCACATGTACCAGAAGTTTGCACCCATGATTCCATTCATGTAACCCAGTTCCCTTTCTATCTTGAAATCTGGTATTGCTATTGGTACCACTATCATATCCCTTCCGTAGAGGTTTTCTTCCCATTCATAGCCGTCTCCACAGTGGCCTACCTGTTTCATGGTACCTATTTTACCTGCAGGATCCACTGATGCATCGAACAGGCTTGTGAATGGTTTTACAAGTATGTCCTGTCTTATCCTGTAGGACAGTTCCACCTCAAATTTTTGGATATCTGTGGTGTTGTACCAGAACTGTAGTATGACTCCATCTCTACCGTCTGGAGTTTTTGAACCATCTATAAATGATTCAACACCTCCTTCAACCCTTCCAATAACTGTTCCGGGTGTTGATGTGGCATCGTATGCTGCTCTTTTAATCGTTTCTTCATCATCTGCTGTTACAATAACCCTTGAGCATATGCCTTTGAATGCTTCGCAGTAGGTGTCTTCAAGTTTAGATTCTATATTAGATTCCATGCTCATATTTTACATCTTCCATCCTGTATTAAATTCTTTAATAATTCTTTAAAATAATAGAATTAATGGACAAAGTTATCCGAGCCCTCCAATGGCTTCGCCCCTCACTTCTCTACGGAATTTGGTGCTTTCTTCTATTAAACTGTCCATGTTGTCACAGTTTACAATTTCAACCTGGGGCAGTTTATAATTTAAAACCTTTTCTGCAAGTTTTGGATTGATAAAACCAGCTTCAAGTGCAGTTTCCGGATCCTTGTAGTATGAAACCACAAAGTCACGTACAGTGTCTGAACCGTACCTGTTGAATATATCTGCAAGCAAAGAGGTTATTGTAGTGTTATCAGATATGACTGCTATTTCTGCCTCGGGTATAAGATATTCGTTGCCGTTGAATGATACTGAGATTCCACCATTTTGGTTTGCAAATCTTACGGGTTGAACATCGGTTATACTATCTCCGATGTAGAAGAGATCCGAAGCCTTAAGGTTGAATCTCCTCATTATATCTTGAATTGCCTCTTTTTTACCTTCACCACCAACAGGATCAACAGATTCCATTATTCCACCAATTTCCATTGATGGAATTTCCTTCCAGAATATGTTATCAAGCACCTCAAACTCAGGGTTACGGATGATCCTCTCCCTGAATTCCATGAGCTTTTCAGCTTCATCTGGATCTAGGTTGAAGCTGTCGATGTTGAGTTTGGTGGAGTAAGTGTTTTCGTATGGAAAACCTGTTCTTTTGCAGAGGGCTTCTATGTACTGCTGGTAGCTGGTGCTGACTATGAATGAAGGCATTGTGGAGTTTATGAATTTGAGTGTTTCAACTGCTCCCTTGAGCAGCACAACATTTTCAACTGAAAAATCTGTTATGGTTTGATTATCCACTCCATATGCCTTTAAAAATGGTGTTATTAATTTTAATGTTCCACCTGCATTGTATCCTTCTCTCCTTACAACATCAACAAGAACATCATCATATCTACTGATTATCTCAAAAAATTTTTCTCCATCTTCTATGAAGTGACCCGAAAGTTCAAATGCATTGTCATTTGTGGATATTGGGCCTTCACAGTCGGAAACAAAGAATTTTTTCCCCAAAATTTATCCTCCCATCTCATAATAAGAAAGTATTCCACTTAAAAAAAATGGAATTCCATTTTATATGGTTCCATCTCTATGGATTATGGTAATATTTTCTAAATTTAATATGTTATAGTTTTCTGTGGCCTTAATGCCTTATAAAAAAAGTCATCTTGCCAGATTTAATTTAATGGCATTTACAGGACATATTGATTCACATTCACCACATAAAATACATTTATCCTCATCAACATTTACCTTATCATTTTCAAGGCTTAATGCATCCACAGGACACTTCCTGACGCAGACTCCACAAGCCTGGCATGAATTATCATCTGGAATGACCGAACCGTTACGCGGACCCATGATCCTGTTTCTAACCAGGAGTATTCTGTCATCATCCACCTGGAAGAGTTCTTCGGTTAGATCTATGGCATCGAATCTGCAGCTTTCAACACATTTTCCACAGAAAACACATTCTGGACCTACGTGTACAGGTGATGGCATTTCAAGTTCTATGCAGTCAACTGGACATTCCTCTATACATGCACCGCAGCCTATACAGTTCTCATCAACAATCCCTATTTCTCTTTTAGGTTTTGTAGCCCCTATGATATCTTTTATATCTGTTATTTCAAGGTCTGAATCTACAATTTCCGCTATCTGGGTTTTTATAAGTTCAGTTACATCTTCCTGAAACTCTTCTTCATCATGTTTGAAACTGACATCACGTGCCACCCTGTTTAAGATGCTGTTTATTCGAACTGAATCCTTTGAGAGTTTTCCTGTTTCTTTTTCAAGGAGTTCAGAGATTATCTCCATGGTTTTGATCTTGTTGAAGGTTTGATAGGCCCTTTTTCTTGAGGAATACCTTATGGCTGATGATGGGCAGACGTTCATACACTCCTCACATCTGGCACAGTATGAAGGGTTTATGTAGGGCAGTTTACTGACCTCTCCCACGTTTATGGCTCCCTTGGATGGGCAGACCCTTGTACAAGTCATGCAGCCTATACAGTTTTTCTGGTTCACCACTATTGCCTTCCCACCAACAACGGATCTTGGAAGTATTTCACCGTACTTGATTGCCTCTGTTGGACAGACACGTGAACAGTATCCGCAACGCACGCATTTATCCTCATCTATTACACTGTGGGCTTCCTCCCCTCCAGAGGATACGAGTTGGATTGCTCCTGTTTTGCATGCCTGGACACAGGCACCGCATCTCCTGCAGAGTTTGGGATTTATGTTGGGAACGTTCTCCCTTATGGGCTCAGATAGTGTTGTTTGCATCTTTATTGCATCGTATGGACATGATTCCCTGCATAGTACACATCCTACACACTTATCATCCAGTTCTATATGGTTGTCTGGTGGTATCTCATGGAGGGCATCCACTGGACATGATTGAAGGCATGGCCTATCTGTGCATTTCTCACATTTGGAGTTGTCCACTTCATACTCCACATCTATTTCCCTGAGGGGTTTGTAGGGCTTTTTATTATTTTTAGAAGTTTTAGCAGTTGACATGTTTATGAACTCCTTATTGGTAGTTGTGAAGCTTTCAAGGTTATGTGGATAACATCCTTCACCTCAAGCTCGGGTGTACTCTTATCCAGCAGGAACCTTGCAACGTAGTAACCTGCAACACCGAATGGACATGTTTGATGGCATATACTGCATCTTAAACATTTATCATGATTTCTTTGAACTCCTTTCTCCTCATCGTAGGTTATTGCACCTGATGGACATTCATTTACGCATAGCCTGCAGTTGGTACATTTCTCTTTGTCCCATGTTATGATTCTGAGTTTTAGCCTGTCGGTTATCTTCTCAATGAGGTCTACTATGAGTTCATCCTTTGGAAGTATCTCGCGGGCCTCTTCCATGAGTTTATCTATGGGCATGTCCATTTTGAAAACACTTTGGGGGTCATCGTAAAGGTTGAGTTCCTTGATTGTTTCCTGCTGGGCTTCTATGGTGGATTCGAGTGTGCTGACGATCAATCGTATGATGGCCTTCTGTTCCTCAACGTTGGAGATGTATATTCCCTTTATTGCACCCTTTACAGGGCATGTCTTTAGACAGTCCCCACACGCTATGCACTTGGTCTGGTCTATCAGTATCTTGTTGTCATCCTTGACAATGGCACCCTCAACCTTACAGGCATCCATACATTTTCTGCATCGGATGCAGAGGTAATCGTCGATCACAAACATCTTTTCAACTGGGAGGATGGTGAATTCTTCCCTTATGAGGTGATTCTCACCGCAGGTTATGGTTTTAGGATCGGTTGGACAGACTTCTGCACAGAAACCACATCTGATACAACCCCTGTTGTTTATAACAGGATATGTAGCACCTTCTTCATGAGTATTATCTTCATCTCTGATGAGTTTTATTGCCATGGGTGCAGGACACGCTGCTGTACATGCACCACAAGCTATACAATACTCTTTATGAACTTCAGGGAAATTTCGAAACCTTGACGGTGCTTCCATTATTTCAGGATCCGTTTTGGCTGCTGCAAAGTTTTCAGCCCAGGACTTTCTTGCAAATTCGTATAGATACCATATTACCGAGGACATGTTAAACCATCTTTTTTTTATTTTTATAGTTTAATAACCTTACTTTAAGGTGATTTTAGGTGATTAACCCTTTTGATTTGATGCTTAGTCTTTGATTTGATGTTTAGTGGAATTTCATTATTTATGTGAATGTTTGATTGAATTTTTGAATTTGTTTTTATTTGTTTTTATTTGAATTTATTTTGAAGTTTAAGAGTATTGGACCCTTAGATTAACCCTTAAATTTCATTTCACGTACTTGACGTTGTGAGCTCCATGGAACTCCTGATTTTTTCCAGATTCATCCAGGATAACAACCCTCTCTGCACATGCCACACATGGATCACAAGAAGTGTAAGTTGCAACTGCATCTGCAACCGTTGGAATGTTGGGTAACATGTACTTGGCACAGGAATCTATGTTCATTATGCTTGGTGTTCGTATGGAGATGTGTTTTATCAGGTTTCCATTGGTCTCCACCATATAGGAAACTTCTCCACGGGGTGCTTCATTTCTCCACTCTGTGTACCCTGCAGGTATATCTATCTTCTTACGTACATCACCCTGGGGCAGATCTTCTATAACCTTTTTTATGAGTGCAATTGACTCGGTTATCTCATCGAATCTGTTCATTGTACGTGCGAAGTTGTCTCCCTCCTTCCTCCAGACCGTGTGGAAGTCAAAGTAGTCTTGGTAGGTTGGATGGTCCTCCCTGCAGTCATGTTTCAGGCCTGAAGCCCTTCCTATGGGTCCAACTGCACGGCCCTTTATTGCCTCTTCATGGGTCATTATTCCAACACCCTTGGATCTTAAACCAAGCATTGGTCCGTGCTCGAACATCTCCACGTATCTATCGAAGTCCTTCTCAAGGTTCTCAACGATCTGGAGTATCGGGTCAAGGTGGGATTGTTTAACATCCATCCTGACTCCACCCACAACGTTCCAGCCCATGTTAACCCTGTTACCTGTCAGTAACTCTATTGCATCCATTATGGGCTCCCTAAGTGCCAGCATGTTCATGAAGAGTGTTTCATGTTCAAGGGCCTTGAAGAAGGTTGAATTAGCAATGAGATGGCTCTGTATCCTGTCAAGTTCATTTGTAAGGACTCTGAGGTACTGTGCACGTGGTGTTACCCTTTCACCTGCGATTTTTTCAAAACTCTCTGCAAAGGTCTGGGTGTGTATGTATGAGCATATCCCACACACCCTCTCTGAGAGGAATATTCCCTTCTGCCAGGTTTTTCCCTCCATTATTCTTTCTATTCCTCGGTGAACGTAACCATAATCTACCTCTGCACTTAAAACCTTTTCTCCTTTTGTTTTAAGTTTTAATCGTAGTGGTTCTTTAAAAGCTGGATGTATTGGTCCTAATGGAAGTATCATCTTTTCTCCCTCCCTCTGGCTGCTATTGCATCTGGTCCAACTGCAAGTATTGCTGCAAGAATTTCTGATGGTCGTGGTGGGCAGCCTGGAATCTCTGCATCCACGGGTATGAAGTCTGACACCGGTGCGTATATGCTGCAGCCTTCCTGATTAAAAACATCACCTGAAAGTGGGCAGTTTCCTATTGCAACAACTATCTTTGGTTCCGGTGCCTTGGCATATATTCTCTGAAGTTTATCCTTCCATTGCTCTGAAACAGCACCTGTAACCAGTATAACATCTGCCTCCCTTGGGTTCTGATGCACGTAGATACCGTACTGTTCAAGATCGTAGCGTGGTGACATGAGGGCAACAACCTCTATGTCACAGCCGTTGCATCCTCCGGTGTTTATGAGACAGACATGAATTGAACCGCTTCTTACAATGTCCTTAAGTGACTTTACCATTTCCTTACCTCATCAAAAATTCTAATAATTCCTTTCTACCATCTTCTATGGCTTCATCGTAATTTTTTCCATTATAAACTACTTCAGAGGTTATTCGGATTTCTATTTCCTCTGTTTCCTCTTCTGTGATGATTTCCATAACATCTGTAAGCCAGCACAGCCTGAGATCTGAGTGCACCTTCTCTCGGGTGCAGTTGAACTTTGCTGATTCAAATCTGGCGTGTAGTGCTTCAAGGCTGGACATGTCCAGGTGTTTCATTAGGATCTCCTCGAACATTTCGGGTGTTGTTTTGAGTTCCTCTGCCATTGGAAGAACCACATCCTCATGCCACCTGTAACTTCTCACTATTCTCTCTTTCATGACCTTTAAGAGTTTTTCATCCTTATCAAATACATCTTCAGATGGAGAGAATTGATCCTGACTTTGTGAATGATTTTCAAGGTCCTTTGTGTGATCGTTCATGTTAAAACCGTCCTTAATATCCATATTACGGCTGCAACTGCAAATCCTGTAACTGTTTCATATCTTCCATATCCGGGTCTCATTCCAAGGACCATTGCAATTAAAAAAACACCTATTGTAATGGATACGTAGGATGGAACCAGACTTGCCAGGAGCTGGCTGTTAACTGCAAGCACCCATCCTATCACTGCAAGTACCAGAGCCACGACGTCAATTTTCTGAGCCCCAAAGGGTGACTTGTATTTTTTGTAGCTTAACACAAGACCAGCAACTGATCCCATTACGAATGAAATTAAATATACAAGATAAATTATTTGATCCATGTTTTATCACCGTTTATGCAGGCCTGTAAAGGTATATGAAGGAACATATAAAACCTATGAGAACTATGACCATGGCCCAGGTTTCTGCATTCTCTGAGAAATGGTTTGCATTCTTTTTGTATTGAATTGCCGTTAGTATGAGTATCAGGAACACTGCAATGGTCAGTGGTATGACAACCATCCACTGAAGGAATGCAGCAAGCCCACTGGCAAGTACAGCTCCAAAAACTGCCAGAGCCATGAAAAATATGGTGTCTTTTTCTTGTTCTTCCATTTTGAATTCCTCTTAAATCTTGATGAATTCCCATTTAAGCTTAAATTAAATCCATTGTTAATATTTTCTTTAGTTTCTTTTAATAGTAATTTTTTAATAATGAATCTCTTTTTCATGAGCAAATTAATTCTTAAATATTTTTTAATCTTTTAATTTTTAATATTTTAATAATTAAAGTACTGGCATGAGCAGTAGGGATCCAACGATTCCAATGAATGCCAGGGACACCTGGAGCATGACTGAATGGTTTGGATTAAGAAGTGGTGTGGTTGCACATATGAATGCTGTTACCACCGTCAGGATGATCATTCCAACCAGGTAACCAAGTATTCCAAGCGGGCCAATGAAAACCGTAAGGAATATCCAGAGGAGCATGTACCATGCTATTGACTCGGATATCATGAGGTAACCCCTTAAGAGTCCAAAGTGTTCTGTTTCGTAGCCGGAAATTATGTCCTTTCCCTTGGTTATTGCAAATGGGGAGTAGGGTGCCTTGGATAGTATCAGTACAAAGAACATCATCGCAACAAGTGGCAGACTGTAAAGCAGTGGTCCGTGGATTGATTGATAAGATATAATCTCGTTGATTCCCATGGTACCTGTTTTCAGGTAGATGAGGATTATAACTGCAAATAGGGGTACTTCGGCTGCTGCTGAGAAAACTGCTCTCACACAGCTGACTTTACCGTAGGGTGAACCTGATGAGGATCCTGCGTTGTGCTCAACGATCTTGTGGATTGCGTAGATCGCAAAGATTATGAGGAGTGAACCTCCCATGACAGGACCCACTATGATTGCTGCAATCCATATTAGAGATAGCATTGCTGTTATTGCAATGTAAAATGGCATTGCTGCTGTTCGGGGAAATGCTGATTCCTTTATGAAAAATTTTATGGTGTGAAGAAGGTGCTGGATGATGGGTGGTCCTGGTCTCATCTGGATCCTTGCCATTATCTTTCTTTGAAGTCCAAAGAGCAGGCTTCCCACCAGAAATGCGATAAGAACGTTTAACAGGATTTTTGCCATTAATGTATTCATGTGATCACCGATTAAATTTAAATATTGATTCTGTTGATTTTAGGTTCATTTGAATCCCCACATTAGTATCCAATAAATGGCTCCTTTCTTTTATCTTCTTCCTCTTCTTTACTGCCCCTTGCCATGGCTAAAAGCCCGAAGGACAGTATTCCGGTTGGTAGGAATATGAGTGAAATTCCATACACCATCCAGTCGGGTATGTTGAATATAAGGGCATAGATTATGGCCCCTACAGAAATTATAAACATAAACCAGCTTATTATCTTCAATTGGTCCATTTAATTCACCTGAATTTTTTATGGGGTTTTATATCCTTGAAAATCGTACCCCACCTTTAAGAAATCTTATATTTATTGTTTTCCCAGTTTTAAACATATAGATCATATTTTGAATCATTAGAATGGTTTGTTTATGATTAACATTATTTCAATGGCTCTAACAATTACAAGCAGTGAACTCAAGTGTATTATGAGCAGGAATGGTGAACCTGGGGTTCTGAACATCTCTGCCTTGGTTGCAAAAAATGGTGCAACTCCACTCTCACCTGCAACTCCCAGGAATACCAGTATGGATCCTAGAAGCATCATGGGTGTTGTTGAGGGAAGTTGTGCAATTTGAAGCAGGCTTATGGTTCCTGTTGAGGCAAGTACCAGTGCTGCACCTCCAAATAAAGGTAATGATGCCATCATTGCTATAAGTCCGTACTGGTAGGCTGCATCCAGTACATCCACCTGTTTAACAGCTGCAACTATACCTATGTTCACGATACCTATGAGACATATGAACAGTGTGAAATCGAATAAATCTCCTGTTATCATTGCCCCTGCAGTTGCAAGTCCGCAGACAATTGCAAGGAACCTTCTTATCTTGAATTCTGCCCTGCCAACCCTGACTTCCTTGTCCTTGAGGGATCCGAATTCAGCTTCAACCTGGGCTTCTGTTTTGCTGATTGCAATGAGGAATGTGAATGCCAGTGCTGCTGCAAACATGAAGAGGTTGAATGGGGTCATGTAGAGTACGATGTCCCCAAGTGGTATGTAACCCAGTAGGTGTGCTCCAAGTATTGATACGTCCATTTTATTTTACTCCTTTTTGAATTCTTCTCTGCCTAAAACACCAATGAGTCCTGCTTTGAATGTGACTTTTATGAATATTCCAAAGGCTGCAAGGAAGAGTGCCAGTAACCAGTACTGTGGGAACACGAAGAACACCATGAATCCTGCAAGCCAGAAACACCATGCTATACCTGAGGCTCCTGCTATTCCTTCCCACATACCTGAGGGAACTCCTCTAACTGTCCTTGAAAGTACGTAGAATAATATTCCAGCACCTGCAACTGCTCCTCCTGTAAATCCACTCATGAAGGCTCCCTGCGCAATGAGGATGACTGAAATAAAGACAGGTGCTGTGTGAAGCACTTCCATGTCCATTTTCATTGGTAACGGTATTAATGGAACATGTTTTCCTTCTTTGGTTCCGTTCTTCCTCATTTCCCTGCTCATGAGAACCTCGCTTATTGCAAGTATTTCTGCAAGTTCAACAACCAGTCCAGGAAGTATGAGAGACTCTGCAAGGTCAGTTCCAACTGCAGCGACTATTACCAGCATTGCTATGCCCACAAGATCCGTTAATATTAATATGTGGAGATCATTTTTCTCAAAGGATATTCCAAGAAGACCTATGAGACCAGCAACTATACCGACTATTACTGCAGGCGTGTAGAGTGCAACCACAACTGGAGATACAACATCGGGAACTATCAATCCTCTTCCCTCCTCATTGTGAAGTTTATTGCAACCCATGAAGCTATGGTGAATGCCATCATGAGTATGGTTGACTCAAGTACCGTGTCGAAACCACGTGTGTAGTATAATATCTCATCTATGAGTCCACCAGGGGATGAATAGATGGATGTACCGTAGTAGAGTGTTGTGTTTTTAACACCTATTGCAATTGGGGAGAGGTAAGCTGTTACCTGACCTATTTCAGGTGAAAACATTGGGTACTGAGCCTTCACAGTTCCCCTCTCCTGAAGGGGACTGCCTCCTCTGTCGTAGGGTGCCAGTGGGTTTTGTGCATTTATCTGTGATTGAGGTGTTGGTTTTGGATACAACTGATGATCGTTGAGTGAAAGTGGTATCACAAATCCTGCAAGAAGTACAACGCTGAGAATAACTGCAAAAACCCTTGGAATACTTTTTGGGTTTGCAAGGGAATTCCACATTTGTGCTAGGTTCTTCAAAGTTCTGCCCCCATTTCTTCAAGTCTTACAACAGCCCTCAAAAGAACCATGGTTATTAAAACCGTTGCTGCAACGTAGGTTACAAGGGCGATTGTATCGTTGTAGGTTAAAAAGATCATTGAAACACCCACTGCAGGTATTTCTGTGTTTATAACCCTTACTATTGGATCCTTAACTCCAGGGCCAATCACCGTGGCTATACAACCAATTATCACAAGGGCACATCCTGTGTAGAACCATATGTAAATATCAAGCAACTGCCCCTTCCTCCTGGGATTTTTTTCTTCTTATGTCATTTATTTTTATGATTGCCATAAGCAGGATGACAGTTGAAATTGGATCAAATACTGCAGCAACCATTGCAACGTCGAGATACTTTGCAGCCACAACCATTCCAATAAAACCGCCTTCAAGGACTGCTAGCATTATAACCTTATCAATAGGTTTTGGGAGCATTATCAGACCTGCAGCACCTATTAGAGCTACTGCCGCAGACACTGTTGTTAAATTTATGAGATCTAAGATTGGATACATCATCTCACCGTTTCTTTTGGGTTTTGTTATTTACATGTTTTATTTAATGTGTAATTCATGTGTTTTCAATACTAAGTAGTTCTCAATATGAATTCAATGAACTTGGTATTTTGAAGAAATCATGATTCTTTTTGCGATTTTTTTTGTTTCGGATAGTTTTTACTCATAAAGGATTATTTCTACTTACAAATGATTTTTGCTTCAAGATCGCAATTCTCAACTACCTTTTGTCAGATTAACCCTCAGATAGCCAATTCAAAGATTGAATTTCAAACCAACAGCTCACTCCTTTATGATCTCCTCTTTCACCCTTCCAATTGAGTAAGCTATTGCGTTTGAGCTTAAAGTAGAGGTTATAAAGAACGTTATTGCCATTATAGCACCGAAAGGTGTCTGAATGTAGAGAGCTATCATTGCAGACAGTGCAAAACCTATGACGTTTAGGTAAAGCATTCTCTCAGATCTGTCCCTTGCAAAAAGGGTTCTTAAAGCCATCACCACTATTATGATGCCCAGGATCTCCATCAACATTATTATCGTACCTTTTAGATTTGTTTACACAATTTTTAGGATTTTGAATGATTTTTAAGATTCCATGATTTTATAAAAAAATCTATTTTTATAAAGTTCTTTATGAAGTTTGAATTTTTTAAACTTTAAATCGAATCTCAAGTTACACATTTAGGTTAACTTAGTGTGTCTTCCCATTTTCTCTGCAATTTTCCCAATAAGCCTTGAAGCATGAGTGTGGCTGATTCCCTGAATCGTGATGATTGCAAGTACCATTCCAACAATGAACTCTGCAGGTGTGAGGCCTATAAAGGATGTTGCAGCTATTATGCAGGTCATGGTAAGGGCGCCTGTTGTGCCGGCATATCCCTGGTCTGCACAGAGCCTGTTACCAAAGTAAACAAGAGTTGCAGCTATTAATCCACCTTCAGGTATTCCTATTGCGTAGCATCCAATTGCTGCAAGAAGTGTTCCTGCGGATGCATCAGGTGAACAGAGTATGTTTCCCTGGAAGAATCCTCCTGCAAGGTCTCCTCCCCGGGATTGTACGTCTCTTCCTATGACTTCTGCACCCTTTACACCGGGGGCTTCAGGAAGTCCCATCCATGTGTCTATGAGCACGAAGTTGATCCAGGATATGACTGCTGCAATCAGAATTCCCAGTATCTCGTTCAATTTGATTCCTCCACTTTGGGTCTTGGAACAATTTTTTCAAGAAAGAATTTTGAGAAGAGTGCTGTCAACACCCCAACTATGACTCCTATGATCATTCCATTGGTCCCTTCATAACCAAGGCCAAATACCATGGCTGTAAAGCCCACGGCAAGTACTGCCGTTGGAAATATAACGCTGATCGTCCAGGACTGCCTCATTGGTCTTTCAGGAAGTAAAGGCATTCTCAAAATCAATCCTACAATTATTGCAGATATTATGGCAAGTATGTAACTCATCATCGTATACACAACATTAACATGAATAATCATGATAAAAGGGTACATCAACACAATATATAAATGTTTTTACTTAGCCCCTGTTAACAGAAATATGTTTAATTGTACAAAGTAATTAAAGCTTGTTTCAAAAAACGAAACTTAACGGAGTTAATTAATATTTCAGCAGAATAAACCCATGAATATTAAAAAAAATGGACATTATAATAAATATAAAATGTTGGTAAGTAATACATAGAATAAAAAACCATTAAAGTCCTAAAAATAATTTTAAAGTTTAAATAATCCTAAAAAACTGATTCAATTGAATTTTAAACTGTTAATTGAATTTATGAAAAAAATAAGGAAAAAATTAGTTAAAGGAAAGAATTTTTCATACAAAAATTAGCAAGGAAAATGGAGAGAACAATCCTATGAACAAAAAATTATTATAATGAACAAAAATTGAACAATGAACAAAAAATTAACGATAGTTACTGTCTCATTTTAAAAACAATCATTATGATCTAAACTGTTTCAACGTGGTCACAATAGATTTTATTGTATAAATAAGTCAGGTTGTAGAAAGAATTTTTATTTTTAAATTTATTTTTAAATAATCTCATTGTAAAAGATTATAAGACAAGATGTACTAGTTATGTAATAGTTACATAAAATATACTACTTATTTTGATTGTAAGACAAGGTGTTAACATACATGAAACTTGATAAAACCATTTCAACAATCTTAGTTATCTTGATTATTCTGGGGGTTTCTGCAGTTGTTTACATAGTGGTTAACCCTCAACCCAATGAAAAATTCACAGAACTTTACATCCTTGGTGAAAATGGAAAGGCAGGAAATTATCCCATTAACATGAGCGCCGGTGAAACAGGTAACGTAACCATGGGTATTGTGAACCATGAATACATGGAAACTTCCTACAATCTCATTGTAAAATCTGGTAACAACACCATCTACCATAGATCCAATCTAACACTTCCAAGTAATGGAAAAATAGAGATTCCTGTTGAATTTAACCTTACAAAAAGGGGTAACAACACAGTTGAATTCCTGCTTTACAAGCTCCCAGAGGAAAGTAAGGTTTACAGGTCAGTTTACTTAACTGTGAACGTTTCCTGATCCAAAAATCGTTAACTGGACGTATTATGTCTAAGTTTTATTTTTTTCATTTTTTTTCAAGCCATAAATATTTTTGAAGATGTCTGATACCTCAAAATCTGAATCATTTGGTAAAAAAATTGTTTTAAAATATATTAGGTTGCACAATCATTATTAGTTACAAAATTAAAAACTATTTAAGATTTAAACTTAAAACCCATTCATGACTATAATAATCTTTTATTAATTGAATAGCATCCCTGAATAATTAAATCCCTTGAGAATAATTTAGGGAAGTAATTAAATGTTAAATCAATTATAAAGAGTTAGGATCTAAGAATTAAAGGATGTAATAATTAAGAGTTGATAACTCCAATTCCAAAATAATTCCAGATATAATGAGACTTGTTAATATTAAAAAAGTCTATGCTGAAATAATCACTGAAATAATCAATATGAAATCATTGAAATAAACTTCAATAAGTTGGAGAAAATTATAATGAAGGACAAGAAGGTAGTTGTAACCGGTGGTCTTGGTTTTATTGGATCACACATCACAGAATCTTTGATTGAGGAAAATGAAGTCACAATAATAGATGACATGTCAACAGGAAAATTTGAGAACATTGCACACCTTCCTCAAGAAAATATTGACGTAATAAAGGGAAGCATAACTGAACTGAATCTCAAGGCAATATTTGACGATAAAGATTATGTTTTCCATGAAGCTGCCATGGCGAGTGTGCCTGAGAGTGTTGAACTCCCTGAAGAGTACAACAACATCAACGTAGGAGGAACCTTGAAGGTGCTTCTAGCTGCCAGGGATACAGATGTTGAGAAGGTGGTTATGGCATCTTCTTCAGCTGTTTACGGTGAAACAGAGAAACTCCCAATATCTGAGGATGATCCAATCGATCCAATGTCACCCTACGCAGTTACCAAGGCAACTGATGAACTGTACTGCAACGCCTTCAGGGAAGTTTACGGCCTTGAGACTGCAGCACTTCGTTACTTCAATGTTTTCGGTCCCAGACAGGACATCAACTCCCAGTACGCAGCTGTCATACCTAACTTCATACATGCCATACTTCACGATGAAAAACCTGTTATATACGGTGATGGGGAGCAGACACGAGACTTCATCTACGTGAAACACGTTGTGGATGCCAACATCCATGTATGTGAATCCAGTGCAGCCGGAATCTTCAACATAGCTCTGGGAAGGAGTACCAGTATAAACACGCTTGTTAAAATTATAAATGAGGTTCTTGGAAAGGATGTTGAACCCCTTTATGAAGATCCAAGGCAGGGTGATATAAAACATTCCTTTGCAGATGTTTCAAGGGCCAGATCCATTGGATTTCATCCTGAGGATGATTTCAAAGCTGAACTCGGTGAAACTGTTAAATGGTTTACTGGTGAAAATTGAACCAAACCTTAATATCCATTTAAAACAAGGTTCCTAAGTAATTTCTACTTTTATAAAAAATAAAATTATAAATTTTATAATTTTTTGAAAATTTATTTAAATTTAATAGTATGCCTCAAAAAAGGAATATACATCTTAAATGATAAAAAAAAGAATTTAAGTTTATATATTTATAAAAGTTTCAATCTTATAAAGGTGTCAATCGATGAATACAGTGCAGAGAATAGCCAAAAACACTGGTGTGATGTTTTTATCCCAGATCCTTACGTATGTACTGGGCTTTTTCATCACCATGTACACTGGCCAGTACTTGGGAGCTAATGGCTTTGGTATTATTTCCCTGGCTCTATCCATAACTGCCATCTTTGGAGTTTTTGTTGATATGGGCCTCAGCACCCTGATGATCAGAGAAACTGCCCGAAATAAATCGTTATCAAATAAATATATTGTTAATCTTGCTTTGATGAAAGTTCCCCTTTCAATCTTAACCTTTGGATCCATAGCCCTGCTTGTTTACTGTTTCCATTACAGTCCCATGGTGGCTAATGTTATTTATATAATCACGTTATCTGTAATATTGAATTCATTCAGCGGAATTTTAGCTGCAATCTTTCAGTCCCATGAAAAAATGGAGTATCTCTCTGTAAACAACATACTGAACAGCATCCTGATATTTGCAGGCGTTCTCATAGGAATTCGTTACAACTTCAGTGTCACATTCTTTGCTTTGGTTTACGTAATTGCAAATGCACTGAGTTTAATTTACGTTGGCTCTGTGTACATATGGAAATTTTCAATGCCTAAATTTGAAATTGACTTGAGTTTTTGGAAACCTACCATAAAAGAAGCCTGGTCCTTTGGGTTAATAGGATTGAGTGGAAACCTGTACACATACATTGATTCAATAATGCTATCAGTATTCCAGGGAACTGAAGTTGTGGGTCTCTACAGTGCAGCTTACAGACTAATGCTTGTTACCCTTTTCATTCCAACAACAATAAACACAGCTGTATTCCCAGTTATGTCCCGTTTTTACAACTCTTCAAGGGAATCCCTGAATCTGATGTATGAGAGGTACTTCAAGTACATGATCATCGTTGGAATTCCAATGGGAGTTGGAACAACCATTTTAGCAAAGAGTATCATACTGCTGATCTTCAAAAGTGGATATATAGAATCAGTTGGTGCCCTGCAAATATTGATATGGACCATGGTATTTACCTTTATAGGTGCATCATTCGTGCAGCTGTTACAATCTATAAATAAACAGTTGATTATAACTAAAATTTCAATAATTTGTGTAATAATTAATATATTGCTAAATTTAGTATTGATACCACGTTACAGCTTTATTGGAGCCAGTATTGCAACACTGTTAACTGAAGTTATCCTGGTATCATATATAATATCCACAAGCTACAAACTGGGATATAAAATTGAACACAAGATAGTTCTAAAGGATTTGGCAAGGGTTATAGTTGCAAGTACAGTCATGAGCATCTTCCTTCTCCACTTCCACTATTTGAATCTATTCCTACTCATCGTCCTGGGTATTTTAGTATACTTTGCAGCACTTTACATCGTTGGGGGCATCGATGATGTGGACAGGGACTTGATAAAACAGACACTAAAAAGATAGGAAAATTTAAAGAAAAATTTCGAAAACCTGACTGAAAACCTAAAGGATCACAAGTACAGGGTAACAGGGAAAGTAAAAAAGAATAAAAGGGGAAGTAAAAAAAAGGAATATTTAACGGTATAATAATATGATTTCCATAGTCTGTGTATACAACAACGAAGAAGTTTTGAATGATTTCCTGATCAAAAGCTTAAAGAATCAATCAGTGAATTATGAACTGATCTTGATGGATAACACAACCGGAAACTTTTCATCAGCTGCATCTGCCCTTAATAAAGGTGGAAAGAAAGCAAAAGGGAAGTATATAATGTTTGTACACCAGGACATTGATCTTGAATCAAGTGAATGGCTTGAAGACACTGAAAAAACCCTGGATTCTCTGGAAAACCTTGGTATTGCAGGGGTTGCAGGCATAGCCAAGTGGGATGAAGATGTGACCAGTAACATCACCCATGACATTCCACCTGAAAGAGTATCTGAAAGGGTTATCAACTCTCCAGTGGAAGTGCAAACCCTTGATGAATGTCTTTTTATCATTCCACGGAGTGTATTTGAAATTCTCAAATTTGATGAGGCAGTTTGTGACGACTGGCATTTATACAGTGTTGATTACAGCCTGAGCATTAAAAAGAGGGGTTACAATGTTTATGTTATTCCATCCAACCTTTACCACAGATCCCCTGGAGATTCACTTTCAGATAAATATGAGATAAGCTTGAAAAAACTTTTAAAGAAGCATAGAAATAATTATAATGCTATTTTCACAACAATGGGGAAATGGGTAACCATCTATCCTTTGAATGTTCAGGCAAGATTACCCTGGCTCAAAGATAAAACCATGAAATTGTACAAGAGGATTGAAAAGTAGGCAGTTCCAATTCTTTGAAAAAATCTTCAAAAAAGGCATGTACAAACAAGATAAAAACCAGATAAACTTCAACACCTGATGCGGTGGAAAAAAATATGAACGGTACTGTTTCAATTATAATAATCAACTGGAATGGCTGGAAGGATACAATAGAATGCTTAGAATCTCTTTATCGTATCGAATATCATGATTACAATGTGATATTAATAGATAATGATTCAAAGGATGAATCTTTGAGTAAAATAGAATTGTACTGTGAGGGTAAGATCCCTGTTGAGTCCAAATTCTTCAGATACAGCAGTGCCAACAAACCCGTAACCATTAAAAGTTACACCAACAAGGAAATAAGCTCTGAAAAAACAGCTCCTAAAACATTCAATGCTCATGGTGATGTTTCTGGAAAGTCAAGTCATTCAGAAGAGGATGATCTTAACCTTCCACCTAACAGAAGGTTGATACTAATAAAAAACGATGAAAATTATGGATTTGCTGAAGGAAACAACATAGGTATTAGGTACGCTATTGAAACTTTAAAATCAGATTACGTTCTCCTTTTGAACAACGACACCGTTGTTGATCCATTATTCCTGAAGAGATTAATGGAAAAAATATCGGAAGAACCATCAATAGGTTTTGTGGGTCCTAAAACATATTTCTATGATTTTGAGAGTAAAGATAATGTTTTAACATTTGCTGGAGGATCTTTAAATCTTAATAAGGGGATGTCACAGTCTACAGGCTTTGGAGAAGTGGATCATGGACAGTACGATGAGATTAAAACTGTTGAATATGTGGAGGGTTCCTGTATCTTAACAAAAAGGGAAGTGCTGGAAAAAATCGGGTTTCTCGATCCAAAGTACTTCGCTTACTGGGAAGAAACAGATTTATGTATAAGGGGTAAAAATGAAGGTTACAGTTCTGTTTTTGTTCCAGAAGCTGTGATATGGCATAAAGTTTCTTCATCAGTCCCCAATCCAACCATGATCTATTACATGAACAGGAACATGTTCTGGTTCATGAAGAAATACGCAAAAAGAAAGGAGTTCCTATCCTTCATACTGTACTTCTTCTGCTACAAGTTCTGGAATATGAACTTCAGATATTTCTACAACAGCATTTATAAAATGGAATTTAACGATAACAAAGCGTTTATAAGAGGCGTGAAGGATGGTTTATTCCATTGAGGGATTCAAATATTGAATCGGGTCACTCTGGAATTACAACCTTCACATCAAATGTAAGAGAATTTCTATTAGGAGTAACTCTATAAGAGGAATAGTTTCTGTTAATCTTAAATTGAGTTAATTAATATTGTTGAGTTATTAATAAAGAATGATCTAAACAAAAAATACCTGAAAAATAGATTTAAGTTATAAAAACACTGCAATACAGATTCTTAATGTTAATTGAAGGATCTAATTAAAAAAAGGGAAAAATAAACATGATCCATGTCAACTTCATCACAACGTGGAATATAAAATGTGGAATAGCAACCTACTCCAATTTCTTGGTTGATGAACTGCAAAATTTCAAGGATCTTGAAATTGAAGTGCTTCCCATTACCCAACAGAATTCAAAAAGTCCCATTCCATTTCTTAAAATGGTTCAAAGCACTGGCAGATCTGAAATAACACATATACAGTATCAGCCAGGACTTTTCGGATTCGTACCATACATACCAAGGTTCATAAACTGGTTCATAAATTATATACCCCTCATGATGTTCCTTTTGAAGTTCTGGAAAAGGAATAAAGTTGTTCTAACTGTGCATGAATTCGTTATTGAATCCATTATGGACAGGTTAACCCTCAAGTTCCTCAATCTTTCAGACAGGATCATCGTCCACAACAGGGAGATGGCAGAGTTCATGATAAAAAATGGAAGTCCAGCTGAAAAATTTGTTCTGATGCCCCATGGAACTCCTGAAGGAATTTTTTTAGATAAAGAAGATGTTAAAAGGAAACTTGGCCTGTCCAACAAGAAGGTTTTAACCATATTCGGTTTTGTTCATAAAAATAAGGGGCACGATATGGTTATTGAAATTTTAAATTCACTTGACGAAGATACTGTACTTCTTGTGGCTGGAGAAGCAAGGATAGCTGAACATAAAGAGTACTACAATTTTTTAAAGCATAGAACATCCGAACTCGGTCTTGACAACCGTGTGATATTCCTTGATTATATAAAAGATGAAGACCTTCCAGTGGTGTTTAATGCAACTGACATTGCTCTTTTCCCCTACAAATGGATAATCACTTCAGGTTCTTTCCATATGACCTTGAGTTACAACATCCCCACAATAGCATCTGATCTGGATTATTTCAGGGACATGAAAGAAAGATACGAATGTTTGGAACTTTTTGATACAGGTAACAAAGAGGATTTACTGGAAAAAATAAAGGATTTATTAAATAACAGAACCAAACAGGAACATCTGAAGATGAACTGTAGAAAGTTCTACAAAGAAACCAGCTGGAAAGCTGTTGCAGAAAAAACTGCAGAGATATATTCAGATTTGGTTTGAATAATTTTAACTTTGTGATAAATGATTGGCTTTGAAAGAATTTTAAGGTGAATAAAGTTTTAAATCATTGAAGTTCGAAATAATTTTAAAAATTGATAAAAAAACTGTTAAACGTTTTGGGGTCAGGTCTAAAAAGTTACATCTAAGGTTACATCTAAAATATTTATTGGGTTTAAATTTAAAAAGTTTACATTTAAAAAAGTATATCAATCGTGATTTTGATTCTTTAAAGAGGAATAAAATGCAAGATTACAATCAAATGAAAATAGCAGTGTTCCATAATTTACCTTCAGGTGGGGCTAAAAGGGCCCTATATGGATACGTTGATTACCTTACAAGAAATGGACATGTTGTGGATGTTTTTGTGCCTTCAACTGCAAATGAGGATTATCTGCCACTTGAAAATGTTGCATCCAGTGTAACTGTGTTCCCCATAAAAAAGAGTTTCTTTGGATCCAAACTATCCAATCTCCGTTATCTTCTATGGGTTAAATCTTCTCCAAACGATCATGAAAAAACACAGATGGAAATTGCAGAACATATCAACAACCGGGATTATGATGTGGTTTTCAGTGAACAGGACATGTACACCCTTTCACCCTACTTCCTGAAGTACATTAAAAAACCTGCTGTTTACTACTGTCCTCAACCCTCAAGGTACCACGATGCCATACTGAAGGTTGTGGAAAAAAGGGCGGGGAATAAGCAAAAAGGATTGAAGAATCTGATTGAAAAGGTGAAGCACTGGTACGCAGTTGAACTTGAGACCAAAATTGATGCATACAATGCTTCATTTTCAAATTACATCCTTTCAAATTCCTATTTTTCACGGGAATCCCTCCTTAGAAACTACGGTCTTGACTCCTTTGTTTCATACCTTGGAGTGGATACCAAACTTTTTAAACCACTGAATCTATCCCAGAAGGAATCTAAAGGTGAGGAACCTGATAAGAATTTTGTAATTTCTGTTGGAACATGTAAACCCGCAAAAGGCTATGATTTTCTAATTAAATCTTTGGGGCTTGTTAAACCCGAGATCCGACCTAAACTGGTTATAGTCTCCAATGCATCTGACACTCAATGGATCAATTATCTTAAGGATCTGGCCTTACAATCATCAGTTGAACTTGAGATAAAGGACATGATCGATGACAAGGAACTGGTAGAACTTTACAACCAAGCTAAACTTGCACTGTACGCTCCACACCTGGAACCATTTGGTTTAGTTCCACTGGAAGCTATGGCATGCGGTACTCCAGTTGTTGGTATAAAAGAGGGTGGAGTGAGGGAAAGCGTTATCCACAACAAAACAGGGCTGCTGACTGAAAGGGATGAACTAGACTTTGCCAGGGCAACCACTGAACTTCTCTTAAACCATGGAAAGAGGGAAGAGATGGGTAAAAATGGGATTGAACTGGTTCAAAATTTTTGGACACTGGATCATGCTGGAAAACGCCTTGAAAGGCACTTGAAAGATGCTTTAAAAAGATATGGGTAAGGGATCAATGAGTAGTAATATTAAGGATTTGATGATTCGGAGATGTTTTTAGTGGATTTTAGTGATGATTTGCCTAGTGTTGCTGTTATTATTTTGAACTGGAATGGTTGGGAGGATACAGTTGAATGCCTGGAATCCCTGTACCAGATAAACTATCCCAACTACCAGGTTATACTCGTAGACAACGCATCCCAGGATAACTCAATCCAAAAAATAAAAGAATACTGCCAAGGAAACCTAAAACCCCAATCCCCATTCTACACCTACAACACCAAAAACAAACCCCTAAAAACCACACAACAAACAGAACAAGAAGTGAAGTCATTTACGGGTAAATTCAAGGATTCACAAACCAACCAGAGTTTAATATTGATAGAAAATTTTGAGAACTATGGATTTGCAGGTGGAAACAACATAGGAATAAGATTTGCACTTGAAAAACTCCAAGTCGATTACGTGCTTCTTTTAAACAATGACACTGTGGTGGATAAAAATTTCATCACCGAACTGGTGAATGTATCAGAAAAGGAAGTTAAAATTGGAATTGTAGGTTCGAAGTTATTAAATGCCTACAACACTGATGTAATAGATTCTGCAGGCCACATAATCAAATGGGGAAGAGTTGTGGACAGGGGCCATGGGGAAATTGATAAAGGTCAGTATGACAGTGACGATGATGTTACTGGTGCCATGGCTGCCGCAGCACTCTACAAAACCCGTATGCTTAAAGAGATAGGTATCCTCGATGAAAGTTTCATCACCCTTGGGGAAGATGCAGAACTATCTCTTAGAGCCCGTAAACATGGATGGAAAGCCAAATTTGCTCCAAAATCAGTAGTGTACCATAAAAGAGGTAAATCCATAACCCGGAAAGATGTTATAAATAGGATGACCATACTCAGTACCAAAAACACAACGGAAAATGTTTTAAGGTACGCAACTGCATGGGAAAAGATTCTTTACAGCTTCATCCTTATAAAAGAAGGTTCTTTTGTTGTGATTGGAAGTTTATTAGGACGTAACAGTATGAAAGCCCGTGATTACAGTAAGCTAATCATTAATTCATACACAAGAATCATTTTAAGTTTGTTTAAATCTGTTTAAGCTATAAAATGTTTAGACTGCTAAAATGTTTAGACTATTAAGATGAACTATTAAAATAAAATTTGGATTAAGATAATAAAATTAAGATAATATTTTTTTCAGTCCATAAGAATCGATTATAAAAATTGGTAATTATAAAAAAAAGTTTGGAGGATGTTTTTAGTGGATTTTAGTGATGATTTGCCTAGTGTTGCTGTTATTATTTTGAACTGGAATGGTTGGGAGGATACAGTTGAATGCCTGGAATCCCTGTACCAGATAAACTATCCCAACTACCAGGTTATACTCGTAGACAACGCATCCCAGGATAACTCAATCCAAAAAATAAAAGAATACTGCCAAGGAAACCTAAAACCCCAATCCACATTCTACACCTACAACACCAAAAACAAACCCATAAAAACCACACAAAAAACAGAACAAGAAACTGAAATGTTCAAAGGAGATTCTGAAGAAGAGATACCCTTTGGTGCAGGTTTGATGATCATTGAAAACAGCGAAAATCGAGGATTTGCTGAAGGAAACAACGTAGGAATAAGATTTGCATTGAAAGCCTTTGATCAGGATTATACTCTGCTTTTAAACAACGATACAGTTGTTGATGAAAATTTTCTCACGGAACTTGTTGATGCGGCTGAAGCTGATCCTAAGATAGGTGTTCTAGGCTCTAAGATTTACTACTACGATGCAAATGGACAAAACGATGTTGTCTCAAACGTTGGAGGAATCGTTGATCTTTCTAATTACCCAGGTTACTACGATCTATCTGAGAGGAATCCTGCTGAGAGTTATGAAGGTGTTCTGGAGTGTGACTGGGTTTCAGGGGCATGTTTTTTGATGAAAACCCGGGATGTACCCATAAAATTGTTGAACAAAGAACTTTTCTTTGGGATGGAGGATATTGATCTTTGTATTAAACTTAAAAAACAGGGTTACAAGATAGTTTCGAATCTGAACTCTAAGATATGGCATAAAACCAGTGTATCTCGTAAAAAAAAGAATCTCATCAGGAGAACCTTCTCTGAAATCAACACATCTCTTAAGTTCCTTAAAACACATCAAAAAAGTTATTATAAGTATGTTCCACGTTACATAGTTCAAATATTAAAGATCAACCTTGTACTTTTAATAAAAAAGATGATGAGATAAGGCAGATGAAATTATTTCGTTATTTAAAGAAGTTTTATTTAAAGAAGTTAAGTTAGTTAATAATTAGTTAAAGGATTAATTTGGTGAAGAACTAATTTAACGAAGAATTAAAGATCTTACTTAGAAGGAAGATGCATCCGTTACTTATTGATGCATTCTTTAGGTTAATGGGATTTTCAAGTTAATTGGATGAAAGTTTCATCGATTCTCAAGGTGATCCAATGCCCTCTGAAATCCTTCTAACATTTTTTTGTAGGTAAAATCTTTTTCTATTAGCTCTTTTGAATTATATCCCATTCTTTTCTCAAGTGCATCATCGGAGAGAACAGCTTCAATTGCCCTGTAAAGTGCTTCAGAATTTCTTTCAGGTACAACAAACCCATTTTTTCCATCTTCAATCATGAAAGTTGTTCCAACAGCATCACTGGTTATAACCGGTTTTCCAAAGGTCATAGCCTCATTAACAACAAGAGGACATGCATCTGCAAAGTAGGTTGTAATTGAAGGCAGTACAAAAACATTTGAAAGAAGGTAATATGCTCCCAGAAGTTCATTGTCAATACTTCCTGTGAAGTACACCTTTTCCTGAATTCCAAGTTCTTCAGAAAGTTTTTCAAGCTTTTCCTTGCATTCCCCTTCACCCACGATTAATAGAACTGCTTCTTCAATATCCTCTGAAAGCTGGGCGAATGCTTCAATCAAGTAGTTCACACCCTTAAGATCTATTAAACGACCCACATAGAGGATCACCTTTTTACCTTCAAATCCAAACTCCCCTTCAAGTTCATCTCTGTTTGTGTAATCCTCTTCCCTTACTGTGATATTGCTTACATTGGGCATTATAAAAATGTTTTCAGGTTCAACACCTAGAGAAATGAAAAAATCTCTGTGCTTTGAACCTGGAACGAGAATTGCATCGGCATTTCTACCAAAAAAACCTGCTAATACCTTGACAAATTTTCTTTTAAGGGAGTTAACATTCCAATCCCAATCTTCCCTCCACAGTATGAAGGGTTTTCTTTTAATTTTTACAATCAGGAAATGTAACATTGTCTCTAATGAATCACCAAGTGTATCCCAACTTCCTCCGACAAAGACATCATAGTTTCCCATGGTTTTTCGAAGGGCTCCCCATGAGATTCCCATGAAGTTCTTTTTAACTGTGTAATTAACCCCTTCAAGTCCCTCAATTACAGGGGAGAGATCTGTATCATAGGTGATGTTGTAACGTTCAACATTGTTGAAAACAAATTCAACATCATGAATTTTACTTAATCCTTTAAAAAATGGTTTCCTATACCACATTGCAGTGTGGTGGACAAAAAGGATCTTCTTTTTATCTTTTAAAGCCATATCTGACTTCCCCCATTATCGTAGATCCTGTACTTGCCCTTGAATAAATGGGAGTAGATGTACATGTTATGAACAGAAATATCATCATACACATCATAGGTTTGATTATATTTAACGTTGACATTACCTAAGTAGATGTAACCTGATTTCTTTGTTTTATTCAATGCAAAGAATGAAGTATCCCATGTGAAGAAGGATTGCTTGTAACTTGGATTGGAACCATACACCAGTTCAAATCTTGAGGATTCATGCCCATCTGAGTAAACAGTTAATCCATTTACCTTGTTGTTGTTCAGCCAGCTCACAGAGGTTAATTCACTGTCATATAAATATGTTTCTCCTCTTACTGTTCCATTGGCATCATAATCAGGTGAATAGGGTGTGCCATAGAAATGGTACTGCATGTAGGTGGCACATGAGAAAATTGATATCAGGAGCACCAAAATTATTAAAACATCCCATTTTGGTTTTTTAATGATCTTCGACAGGGTCATTGCACCAATAACAAATAATGGCGCTACAAATATCAACACCTGGAAGAAAAGCCTTGCTGCATCGTATGCAATGGATATGTAGGGTAATGCAACGAACAAGACCAGTAAAATTATGGATACACATACTCCCATTAAATATTCTGCATCCATTTTTTCCCTGAATTTTCTGTATTTAAACGCAACGGTTGCAAATCCCAGCATGATCGTTGCAAATATCGCATCATGAACTATCACACTTATGGTATTTGGAACTGACTTAAGGACTATCCCTAAAATTCCCAGTACATAAGCACCCCTTGAAGATGCTAAAGAGTTAGCTGCTCCAGAACCTGAACCTGCAGACGCAGCTGCTGCTGTAGCTGCTGCTGTAGTTCCAATGACCTGTGCACCTGCTGTGAACTGAACCTTTGCAAATAGTAGGTACCATGCAACTATGAATATCAGGGAGATGAGTATCAGATCGAAGTTGGTCGTTACAAGCTTCCTCTCTTTAACCAGGCCCCTTAAAAAGGGAACTACTAATATCGTGGCCATTATTATAAATGCCACGTATGATGTTGTGTAGTGTGAAACCACCAGTGAAAACATGAATAATAGGAACAAGACCTTTTTAGTCAGTGTATTTTCCAATTCTGGATCAAATATTACCATGACAGCCAGGAAGAAGAATAGAATTCCTATTTCCTGCCTGGATGCCCCTAACATGTAGATGAAGAATATCTGGAACGTGAAGAGTAAAGCTGCAAAAAACGCATATTTTTTGCCTATATACTTTTTTGAAACCACATACACAATCAAAGGTGTGAGGGATCCCAGGATACTGAAGAAAAGTTTGAATACATATTCTCCACCCATATTTGAGAGTACATGGTACACAACTGGCAGTATGTTAACACTCAAGCAAGCGTTGTAGGGATTGTAGTAGTCATGGATGTTCCAATGTAAATTGGCAAGTGTAAGCTGATAGCAGTAGAACTCACTGTGAACATCCCTTCCCATTACATGAGCAGAGGTTAAACCATGCATCAAAAGCAGACTTAAACCTATTAACCAAACTGCAATGGGGTAGGTTGCAGGGTGAATTTTATCCCTCAGGTAAACAACTGCAATCAGATAAAGTGGTATCAAAAACAACATCAACATCAATAAAATGTTGTTTTGAGTGGTGTTCATCAGGTAAGTTCCAAGAACTGCAAGTAAAGGAAACAGAACTGGAAATATAATTGGAGCAGTTAACTTATCACCAATTTTGAAGTTCAAATTGAAGAAGTTAACCATGAATGTATCTTTATTCTTTAGATAAGCTGATAAAGCCATGGCTATAACCAATATATTTAAGGAAACCAATACCGGCCCCAAGGATAATGGTTTAATTAAGAATGGGTAAAGACTGTTTAAGATGAGGCCCATGAATATCAATATGGAAACACTCAATCCAATGGATATCAAAATCTTCTTCAGGAATTCCAGATTATCCTTTCCCAATAGTTGGAGTATCAAAATTCCAGGAACAACCGTGAAGAACAGGAAGGATGTTATCTCCCTTAAAAATGGGATGTTTAATATTATAGTTATGTCTGTAATTAATAACATTGAAATTATTATTAGCAAGTAGTTCCTTGCTTTACTCGTTACTGCACTGAAAAATTCCATTTATAACCCCTAACCTATCGTTATACAAATATTCAACATAGTACCTTGTAAGATTACCCAATACTCATTATAATATTTATTCATTGACTAATATGAAAGAAGATTATTTAGTTAATCTAATTTAATTAATCTAAAATGAGAATCAACTCATTAATTTGTATTACAACACTTCATTATAAACCTTTTCCATGAGCTCTGCAACACCCTTCCATGTGTATTTGTCCACAACGAGTTTCCTACCGTTTTCACCCATCTTCTTCTGCACATCCCCACTTCTCAGTATCTGAAGCAGGGCATCTGCAAGGGCAGGAACATCCTTTGGTTCAACGATTATCCCTGAACTGGAAGCTTTAACATCCTCTGCAACACCAACAATCTCCGTGCTTACAACAGGTGTTTTGCATGCCATGGCCTCAAGAGCAACTATTCCAAAGCCTTCCTGAAGGGAGGAGATGGATGGCAGTACAAAAACATTGGCTGCATTGTAAAATTCAACTATGCTTTCATCTGGAATGAACCCACAGAATTCAATGTTGTCCTCAAGATCCATTGAAGCTGCCTGGGCTTTGTACTGATCCATTAGAACGCCCTTACCCCCAACTAAAAGTTTAACATCAGGAATTTCTTTTTTAACTATGACAAGGGCTTTTAATAGATAGTCAAGTCCCTTGTACCTGTGAAATTCATCAAGAAGGCTTAAGAAGAATATTGTGTTCTCCTGCTTGTGTCCTGTTAATGGTTTGAACCTTTCAACATCAACACCGTTGGGTATGACTTCAATTTTTTCCCTGTAAGGTTTGAGATGTGCTGAGGATTCTACGTAACTGGGCTGGGTTATTATGATTTTATCTGCCTGTTTTAAAATTGATTTGAGGCAGGTTGAATTGTAAAAATTTGCTATTTTTCCTGCAAATCCTTCTCCAATGATATCGTTGTGGTAGGTTACGATCAATGGTTTTCCACGGGTTTTGGATATGATTGAACTCCAGTCTGCACTCCATGGGGTTGGAATATGGGTGTGGATGATGTCAAAATCTTCACGCAGCAGTGTGAATGGGAGTCCTGGAGTAACGTTGGTGTTAGCAATTTTACCGAGGTATGAAAGTCTTTTAACGTTAATTCCATTGATTTCATTGTTCTCTGAATCGGGCTCATTTGCACATGCAACCGTTACCTGGTGTCCGAGTTTCACAAGTTCCTTTGAGAGGTAGTGCACGTAGTTTTCAACACCACCTATGAATGGATAAAATCTGACTGGAGTCTGGATTATCTTCATGGAATCACTTATTTTTCATTTAATCAGTAAAAATTATTGGATTTATTTTGAATTGTGCCTCTTTTATGTACTTTTTTAATTAAACATGCATCAACTTCTAAGTAATCATTCAGTAATGACTTGGGACGTGTAAACCTCTTCCAGTTTCTGGACTATTCCATCCCAGTCATAACGCTTTGCAGAGGTTATGCATGCATCACTCATGGTTTCATGGTTGTCAATTCCCATTATTATCTTTTCAGCCATGTCCTTTGAATCCTTTGCTATGAAACCGTTCACATTCTCGTCTATGAGGTCGCGTGCGGCATTCATCTCATGTTCATACACAACAACAGGAAGTCCACATGCATTTGCTTCTACAACCACCATCCCAAATCCTTCACGTTTAGATGGGAGAACAAAAACTTTGGATGATTTCATGAGGGATATGAGGTTTTTATGATCCTCAAGAAATCCCATGAAT
Source organism: Methanobacterium congolense (assembly GCF_900095295.1). Taxonomy (NCBI): domain Archaea; kingdom Methanobacteriati; phylum Methanobacteriota; class Methanobacteria; order Methanobacteriales; family Methanobacteriaceae; genus Methanobacterium; species Methanobacterium congolense. Next base: position 1,017,069 of record NZ_LT607756.1, on the reverse strand, counting down.
TTTATGTTATCCTTTAAATTCTTCTTCAGGACGATTTTTTCCAGTTTTTCCCGTTCTGGACCTTCACCAATGATGAGGCACTTGACTTCAGGCATTCTGGACCTTACTGTTTCAATGGATTCCAGGAGGAGTTCAAGGTTTTTCTCCTTTATGAGCCTTCCTGCATATATAACATCAGAGTTACGTATGGGCTGAGTCTTAATACCAGGATTTTTTACTTCTACAGATTCAATTTCTTTGAAGTCTATGCCGTTGGGTATGACTATGGATTTAACACCACTAATATCTTCCAGATCCCTCATGGTCTTCTTGGAAACTGTTATGGTATGATCCGTGAGTTTGAAGGTTAGTTTTTCAACCATCTTACCGAATACTCCCAGTTTTCCAAGGTATTCATACCAGTAACCACCCCAAACTTCATGGAAGGTTATAACAAGTTTGGACCGGCCTGTGAGTGAATGGAGCTTTGCAGTGAAACATGAAAAGAAGGGGAATCCCTGACAGTCCACAACATCAAAATTTTCCCTCATCAGGGGTCTTAAGAGTTTTATGGCAAAATATATGGCTTCTTTTATGGATCTCCTATCCGAGGTGTAAAGTTCAACGGGTTTACACACACTGTGGAGGTGTATTCCCTCCAGATCCATGTTTTCGGACATTTTGGAGTTTTCATCCATCCAGAAGCCCATGGTGTACCAGTGCACTTCATGTCCCCTTTCCACGAGTCTTTTAGCAAGTTCGTAAACCCTTCTTTCAGCACCACCCTTAACCCATGGATAAACAGAGTCATATATAAAAGCTATTTTCATTTTGCTGCCTCTAAAACAATTAAAAATTAATGAAAAAAGTAGAATTTCATTTATTGAAGATTTTTAACTGTTTTCATTGGACGTTCTTCTAGGTTCATTCACTTGAGAACTTCCTCTTCAGCATGTACTTGGAATGTCTCCAGCCGTCTTTAAAGGAGTTTAATTTGGCCTGTCCTCCTCCTCTTTTTCTGTAGACTATTGGGACTTCCTTAATTTTAAGGTTTTTAACGGATGCTTCAATGACCATTTCAATTGCAAATTCCATTCCTGGAGATTTCAGATCCATCTTTTTGAGTGCTTCCCTTGTGAAGGCCCTCATTCCACAGTGCGTATCTGAAAAATCTGCTTTGAAGAGTTGGTTCAACATCTTGGTGAGCATTGGGTTTCCAATGTATTTGTGAAGGGCTGGCATTGCTCCGTCCTGTATTTCTCCCTCGAATCTTGAGCCTATAACAAAATCAACCCCTTCATCAGTTATGTACCTGACAAATTCTGGTGTTCTCTCAAGGGGGTAGGTTCCATCTGCATCACCCATGACTATTATGTCACCTTCTGCTTCCCTAAAACCACGCAGGTAAGCATTTCCATAGCCCCTGTTGGACTCGTAAATAACTCTGGCTCCTGCTTCCTCTGCTTCCTGTGCAGTGTTGTCTGTGGATGCATTGTTAACAACGATTATTTCTGTTTCAAATCCCATATCATTCAGTTGTTTTAATGGGACTGATTTAACTGTTTTCCCGACGATTCCCTCTTCATTGAGGGCTGGAATTACAATAGAAATCTTCATAAAATCACTTCATTTTTTATAAGCCGTTACATGGCATTGAATTTTTTTTAATATAATTCATTTTTTAGTATAATTCAGGTTTAGATTGATGCGTAAATTATTCATTTACGTTTATTGAACGAACTCTTGGATTTTTGTGGTTCATTTCTTGAGTTTGGTTCGTTCTGTTTTTAAGGGTTTTCCATTAAATCATATGTATTGAATTTCATTAATAAAGTTTTATTTAAATGGGATATCATTCTTATGCATGTTCTATAAATACTTTGAAGGTTTATCTGAAACCCCATCTTGAGAATAAGATGTATGAAACAACCATTAATATAATTGCAAGGATAACAGCAGTGGTTGCCATTCCCTTGTCTGTTCCGAAGATTATGGGTATTGGCCCTATCATAATCACTCCTCCAGTTTTAACCTCTCCTGTTTCACCGGACTTTGAAGTGATCTGCAGAGCTGTTCCAATGAAAATTAGAATCATTCCAATTAAAAGAACTACGATACCAGTTAAAATGAGTGTATTAGAATTCAACATGGTTTTTCCTGGAGAAATGTTTTTTGGAAAGTTCTAGGATGTATGTTAGTTTTTTTTACCTTAAAAAGTTTTCAACCGGTACTCCCTTTCACCCTGGGAGATCCTGTATTCCAGAAGATCCATTTCACACATCTCATCCATGAGTTGCCCTAATTCGCCTGCACAGAGATCGAAATCCATCTGGGAACAAAGTTCAATGCAACAGGGACATTTAAAACTAGTTTCAATGGATTCTATTTTTGTCCATCCTCCAGGCATGCTTAAAAGATTGTAAATAAATATGTAAGAGTTTACAATATCCATGAGTTCCTTTTCCAGTTCCAGATCCTTTAAATGTCCCTTAAGCTCCTTAACCCTTGTCTTGAGGGTTTCCAGTTCATCCTCTGGAATGGCTATCATGACCCTGATTTCTTCCCTTAAAAAATAGTTTCCCCTACTTATCTGAAGCCGCTCCTCCCTGAATACAACTCCCCCAACATCCTCAACAAATTCAACCAGTTCATTGAATTTGTAGGCACCACCACTGAAAAGCAGGATCCTGTACATGGTTATCAATCCACAGTTGAATCAGAGTTTTTTAAAAAGTTCACCAGGCCTTAAAATACTGATTCCAGTGTTTTCACCAACCACCTCTATCTGAACCACCCATTCTGGATTTTCTTCATTCAATTTTAAATTCAACCCTTCAAGGAGTTCATCTCTAAGAGTTGCAAGCAGATCTTCACGTGATTCTATGTAACCCCTGCCCCTGAGATCAACCCTCACAACGAAGGATTCACTTTTCTCTATTTTTTGACCTGCGAGCATCAGTACCTTCTCGAGTATGGCATCTTTGCGTGTTCTCACAACTTCATCTATAGGTACAACCTTGGATATCACCGTTGTTTGAGCATCCTTAAGTTTCATTGCAGCTTCCAGAGGATCCATGTTCAACTGGACCAGAACAACGTTTATGAAATCTGTTTTCTCGATACTGACTATTGACTCGTGGTTCTGAAGTGCCAGTTCTATCTCTTCAATTCCAAGAAGTTCTTCACCTGCAGTATCATTCTTGTGGCCCTGGAACGTTACAAGCAGGTTAAATCTTGCTGTGGGTTTAATGGTTTCACCTCCATTATACTAAGAAAGCCCAGAAACAGGGGATCCCTGTATTAATTTGAACCTTCCAAGTTCCTCAATCAATTTCCCTAAGAATTCTATGTATATCTATGGTGAAACTTGTATAAATTTTAAACCCATTGTATGAACCACCTTCAATGGGTTTGAATCATTTCTAACAGATTTTTATGTTTAAAAATAGTTATTCCAGTATTTTCACCCAGCACTTCAAGTTGAACTATCCAGTAGGGGTTTTCTTCATCACAACGTAAATTTAACTTATTTTCTATCTCCTTTGAAACTGCAGCATTCAATTCTTCACTGGATTTTAGGTTCATGCTCCTTAGATTAGATACAACCTTGAAGGAATCCCCTTCCTTGATTTTAGAATCTAGAAGTTCCACAACCTTCTGAAGTATGCACCTCAAACTTGTTTTTACAGCCCCATCCATATGGACAGCGTAGGAAACTGTTTCACCATGATCTTCCCTTAGTTTATGGGCAGTGCATTTAGAATCTAGATTTGATTCTATTAATAAAGTTTTCAGAACCTCACATTCCTTTATATAAAAATATTGACTTTCTTTATTCGCAGATGTATTCATATCCTTAATTTTCGAGAGTATATCTTCTAATTCATCAGGATCATGGTTCTTTAACATAACTAAGATGTCGAATTTTTCATTCGTACACATTCGATTCCCCCACATATTCATATAATTATAATAGTAATTAATACTATATTAATATTATGAATTCTGTATCTTGTATTATCAATTGTGGTGGGTCCGTAAGTGTCGACTTTATACTCTCAACCATGGTGTTTCTAATGGTACTAACGAGTCTGGTTGCAATGGTGGAGGATAGAATGGACAGTGCAGAGGATGCAGAGGAACTTGGAACTGGAAGGATGATGGTCGAATATGTTGCTGAAACTGTTGACAGCGTTTACAGCGGAGGAAATGGTCATTCAGCAGTTATAACTCTTCCTCCCTCAATCAACGGTGACCCCTACACAATTACCCTGATTTCTGGTGCTGTTTTCATGGATGTGCATGGGCTTCGTGGACAGGCAGTGATGTTTCCCGGGGCAATTTCCGGGAATGAATTCAAAATGTACTCCAGTAGAAGCTACAACATCTCAAACATTCAAAAAAGCGAGAATTACAGTGAAATAGTTGTTAAAGAGATTAAATGAGTGATTTTATGTGGTTTTCATTTGATATGGATGCAAGGGGTCAGGTTCCACTTGAGTACATTCTGATCATGGGTTTTACATTCGTTGTTTCACTGGTTTTTTTATTTCCTGTTGGAGAACAAAATGAATTGAACATCGCCCTGGCTTCTGCAAGAACTGGTGCCATTGAAGGGGCAAATATGGATTCATTTGCACTCTACCCTGAGGAAACCTTCAAAAATTACACATCAGCCCACACCTCACTTACAAAACCCTCAACTGTAAGGATAATTAGAATAGAGTACAGGAATCAGGGAATGAACTCCAATTACCAGAAAGAGAAGATACAGATCAGGGTCTATGCCTCAGCACCGTCAGTCAGAACCCCTGGTGAAAGAAACTGTCTGGGTGACAGGATAAATTACCATGTTCGTATGAGCATTTCTCAAAATTTCAAAACAGAAAACTTAACAAACAAGGTGTACAATCCAGCATTTTCTCCAAGATACGTTTTCACAACGGGTGATGTATCATGGGTATGATTAAATCATCATTTTAAAAATTAAATTAGTATAGCGAAAAGGATTGTGATGAAAAGCATTACAATAAAAAGAATTATAAAAAAATAGTGAATTATAAAAATATTTTTAAATCGATACTTTTAGGGGGAGACCTGTTTTAAAATATAGTAAACAGTCCTCAGAGGGATTTGGAGTTTTTCTGATATTTCACGGGCTGAAGCACCATTTTTATGGAGTTTCGTGAGTTCGGCATGAATCTCTGGAGAATATTTGGATCTCCTCCCCCTTCTGAACTTGGAAGATTTGAGGTAGTAAACAGTTTTAACGGGAATGTTAAGAATTTCTGCAACTTCATCAGGAGTTTTACCCTCATCAAGGAGTTTTTGTATTAGTTCAGGTTCCTTTTTATATTTCTTTGGCCTGCCCATCTGTGTTACTGGTTCAACTTCAATTCCAAGTTCTGAAAGGGCATCGAGGTATTTTTTGGAGGTTCTGAGGTAAATGCTTCGAGGACATTTTATCCTTTCCAGATCTGGATTTTTATCCAGTAACTCCATTATCTTACTTGAGGAAAGCTGCTGGGAAACATGAACTTCCTTAGCCAATCTTAACACCTGAAAATTATTTTTTCACCATTTCAAGGAATTTTCTAGCCTTCTTTGTCTGGGGTTTTCCAAAGGTTTTGAATTTATTCACCTCTGCAGTGACATCGGCAGGTTTAACTGAGAATATATCTGCAGCATCTTCAATTGAAAGTTTTCCATGGGTGTGGAGGATTGCAGCTCCTGAGGCAGGTGTGTTCATTTGTACGTGGAGACCCTTCATCTTGCCCTCTATTTCAAACTTCCTTGAAACAACTGCTTTGATGTTTGGGATGTAACGGATGTTTTCTTTGAGGTTGCTTCGCATTATATCAACAGTGAAGGGGTCGAAGTCCTCGAATGCCTTCATCTGGTTGGTGTCCAGGCTTGGTCTGAGGTTTGGGAATGGACCTGAGTACTTGCTCCGCCTGTCGTAGGAGGTTAAAAGGTAGTATCTTATAACGTCCCACAGGATGAGTATCTTGGGCATTTCCACGAAGAGCTTCTTTTCCAGGCATTTACGTGTTTCCATATCCTTTTGAAGCTCCTTATCCATGGATCCATCTTCGGTGATGAGATTTTCACTTTTAAGTGCCTGGTTGAGGAACTCCTCCCTGAGGTCTTCAACATCACTTGCGTCCTCAGCTATCCTGTGGGCACGTTTTTCTGCCGCTTCAAAGGCCTGGTCGTAGGTGTCGAGTTTTTCACGGTCAGATATCAAACCCTTCAGTACTTCATCAAATATTTTACGGGCGTTGTGCTCTGCAACCTTAACATAAGCAATTGAAAGGGCTGTTTGAACCTGTTTGTCATTGATGATTGCGGGTTTTTTTCTGTGAATCTGCATGAACTCTATACGTGCATTTGAACCGTACTTCTGTCTTATCTCACGTTCGTAGTTCATATCATCCTTTGCATCTATGTTAACCCGTTTTCTAACCCATTTTCCATCCTCAAGAACCTTAACAACTAAGGAAAGGGTCTTGACTATGCCCCTCTTTTCATGCTTCAGGATACGGACTATGTTACGAAATGCATCCCTTCCCATTGGGGAGAGATCAGCCATTCTGAGCATGTACTCCCCTGAAAGTGGAAGGTACTTGATGATGTTTAACCTGTAAACCCCGTCTTCGTTAACACTGAATGTGAAGTCCTTTGACCCGCATTCACATGTTTTCTTCAGGAGGGCTATCTCATGGCCCCTGAACCTTTTACCGCAGGAGCTGCAGGTTAAAACTGCGTACTCCTCCAGCTGTCCAATGGCTATTTTATGGGATGCTATGGAAGATTTAACCCTGTCAAGGATGTTCTTTTTGGCAGCAGCCCTCATCCTGAAGTACTGGGTGTGGCGGCCAACATCGTACATGTCCTCTGCCTTCATCTCAGTTGAATGGGTTCCACCGTAGCGGATGATGGATCTGTAGGGTGCCTTGTACCCCTTGATCTCCATGGTGTCCCGCAGATCCTGAAGCTCCTCCAGGTTGTCCTGCAGATAGCTGTAGGTGTCCCTGAAGGTTTCAAAGTCTGAAATTTCCTCGGCGATTATCCTGTTGTGTTTTATGTTGTCCAGGAACCTTTCCGCCTTTGCTATGAGTACTGATTCATTCATTTTATTTGTTCACCAATATCAGCGCCTTCAGCAGTTAGGAGACTCATATTGTCATCTGTTGCAAGTATCATACCCTCAGATTTTATTCCGAAGAGTTTTGCAGGTTCAAGGTTCACCACAACTATAACCTTCCTGTTTAAAACTTCTTCAGGTGCGTATTTCTTTGCAACACCTGCAACAACCTGTATCTTTTTGGAACCTATGTCCACACTTAGTTTCAAGAGATTCTTTGAACCCTTGACACTTTCTGCACCTATTATCTTTCCAACCCTGAGATCCACCTTTGCAAAGTCATCTATTGATATTATGTCCTTCATATTATCCTCATCCTCTAAGCTTTCATACAACACGTTCTTCTCTTTCTCAATAACTTCATCATCTATCTTCTTGAATATTGGTTTTGCCTTTCCTATCTCCATACCAGAAGGTAGCTGTACCTTTGAATCATCCCATGTGATTCTATCTTGGTTTATTCCGAGTACCTTGAATATTTCCCCTGTTTTCTCCGGGATGTATGGTACCAGCAGAACTGCAAGGACCTTTGTCAGCTGGTTGCAGAGGTAGAGACAGTTTGCTGCCTCATCCTTATTGGTTTTAACAGCTTTCCATGGTTCCTTGTCGTTGAAGTATTTGTTGGCGTATTTTGCAAGTTTGATTATTTCAATGAGTCCTTCCCTGAACTTGAACTTTTCTATGTGTTCAGAAACTTTCTCTGGTAGTTCCTTCATGCGTTTTTCAAATTCTTCATCGTTTTCATCGAATTTGGATGGTTCTGGTATCCTTCCATCGAAGAACTTGTGGGTGAAGGTGAATGTCCTGTGAAGGAAGTTTCCAAGGACGTCTGCAAGTTCGTCGTTGACCCTTCTCTGGAAGTCATCCCAAGAGAAGTCTGTGTCCCTTGTGAGCGGTGCGTTTGCAATGAGGTAGTACCTCAGAAGATCGGCATCGAAGGTTTTAAGGAAATCTTCAGCCCATATAACCCAGTTTTTACTGGTTGACATTTTCCTGCCTTCAAGGGATAGGTACTCCCCTGCTATGATTGTTGATGGGAGTTTGCAGTCGTGTGCCATTAGTAGAGCTGGCCAGAATATGGAGTGGTGGTAGATTATATCCTTACCTATGAAGTGGACGGCCCTGTCGTTCCAGTAGTCTTCCCATGGTTTGTTTTCACGCTTTGACCACTGGGACGCTGAGGATATGTAGCCGAGGAAGGCTTCTCCCCATACGTAGATGATCTTGCCCTCTGCATCATCTAGGGGTACTGGAATTCCCCATTCCATGTCCCTTGTGAGTATCCAGTCCTTCAAGCCCTCCTTCAACCATTGGAGTGCGTAGTTTTTAACGTTGGGTGGTAGTTCATCGTTGTTTTCTATCCATTCCTTGAGGTCTTCCTGGAAGTGGCTGAGCTTGAAGAAGTACTGTTTGGACTCCCTTATCTCTGGTTTGGAGTTGCAGATGAGACATGCTGGTTCAACAAGCTGTATCGGTTCCAGGTGTCTTCCACATGCTTCGCAGTGGTCTCCCCTTGCCCCTTCAGCTCCACAATGTGGACATTTTCCTTCAACGTACCTGTCCGGTAGGAACCTGTTGCATTCCTCACAGTAGGGCTGTTTTATTACCTGTTCATAGATGTAACCCTTTTCGTAGAGTTTTAAAAAGAAGTTCTGTGATATTTCGTAGTGGGTTGGGTCCGTGGTTCTTGTGAAGCTGTCCAGTGATATGTTGCAGGATTCAAGGTCATGTTTTATCATATCATGGTAGCGTCCTGCTATTTCCTTAGGCGGCACACCTTCCTGTTCTGCACGAACTGCTATGGGTGTTCCATGCTCATCCGTTGCACATACCATGAGTACATCGTTTCCCTTCATCCTGTTGTAGCGGGCATATATATCTGCAGGTATGTAGGTCGATCTTAAATGCCCAAGGTGGCATGGACCGTTGGCATAGGGCAGTGCACACGTTATAAATACCTTGCTCAAATTCATTCCTCCTTACATTAAACATCAAAAATCTAATCAGTTTTAAAAGATTCATTCACAATTATAATCCGTTTAAAGTGAAAATATAGAGTTAAAACCCCTTTCATAGGGGGTTTCCGTGGATGTATTGTGATACAGACACTAACTAGTTTTGTAGTATTCCATATATAAAATAAACACCAATGGAATTTTGAGTTCCTGTGAATAAAAAACTGGGTTACACAATATATAAAAAAAATTTATAAAAATAGGGGTTTACTTTATTAAATTTGATGAATTTCGTAATGTCTATATAGTAGTAAGAAGAAATAACTGGTCATGGAACCCGATATGACCCGTGTTCTAATAGGGATAATCGCCATCATATTTGGTGTGATAATGATAGTGTATCCACCATTTGTAGCATACCTGGTTGGAATATTCCTTGTATTATACGGAATAATAACATTAATAAGTAAAGCCTAAGTTTTTATTTATTAATTCAGGAGACCCTAATGGATTTAATCCAGATCTCCCACCCTTTTTATTTAGATAGATGAAGTTTTCATTTAGATAAAATTTCATTAGATAAGAACTTTTTTAGGAAAATTTCAACTCGTTATCTAGATAGATGAAGATATAGCTCTTTTTGTTTAGATCTGAGTAAAAGAAGCTTTTTTTTACCTTTGCCCTGAAACTGGGAATAAAAAAAATCCAGGGGACAGGTTTTCATTCGATTTTTAATCTTCAACAAAACTTCAACTATTTTATCCATGAACTCCAATATGTTTACCATGGTTTCACCAGCATTTATAAACCCGCTTTCTGAGGATGGAAAGCAGATGGTCAGGGAGATGGGATCCCTTGAGGCGCTCTACAATCAAAATGCGGATCTGATTGAAGTTATAACAAAAAGTCACCTTCAGGACATCTCAGACATACCAACCAACTACGTTGAACTTGCACTCAAACGGATCGAATGGTACCTGGTTCACAACAGCAAGAAGTACGATCACAAGGTTTACAACTTCCTATTCAACGTTGAAATTACACCCTTCGATGTCATATCATTTTACATACTCTGCCAGGCCATTGGAATCCGGTACGGTCCCAACTCACGTGAGAGCAGGGTTATGGTTGAATCCCAAGGTAAGATCATTGAAAACCGCCTGGAAAAACTGTCAAAAGGTGAGAGGGAAGAGGTTGTGAATAGAATACTGGGCAGCCTCTTAACCCAGTCCAGTATTAAATGGACCTTCTTTGAGGAACTTCTAAGCTCCAAAAAGCTCCAGCTCCGTGACCTGCTCCTTGACAACGGCCAGATCATCCTGGACAGGGAGGAGTTCCTGGAACGCTTCGGAGACAGGATAACCCACAGGGACCCTGAGAAGATGTACGAACTCGTTGTAGGTGCCAAGATCAAGGAACTCATCGCCATAAAGATGATAATGCAGAAAACTGAGGATTACATGAATGCCGTTTATGAGAAGGCCCAGCGTGAGATAGAACCCAACCCCATGCTCCTTGAGGTTGCAGAGAAGGTTTCCACTGTACTCTCTGAATCAGTTCAGACCTACGGCTACGGTGGAGGTGGAGGTGTCGGTGCCAAAGCCTCACCCCTTTCACCTAAAGCATTTCCACCATGTGTTAAGAAGGTGCTTGAGGGCATAAGGTCCGGTGGAAGGAACGATGCAATAATTCTATTTCTGACACCGTTCATATCCTATGCAAGGCTTTATCCAGGGGTTTTTGCTGAGAACGTGACCAAGAGGGTTTCAGATGTTGATCCCAACCTGAACGCTGTTCAAAACGAGGTACTCCCAATGATATTTGGAGCTGCAGAGCGCTGCAGTCCACCCCTATTTGAGGACCAGCCCCAGGAGAAGGTGAACATCAACGCAAAGATGGGCTTTGGAATGCACGATGCCCTTGAACTGAAGAATGAGGGCGAAACACTCTGGTACACACCCATGAGCTGTGAGAAGGTTAAGATACATTTACCTAGTCTCTGCAAGCCTGATAAGACCTGCAAGACAATTGGGAATCCTTTGAGTTATTACAACAAGGTGAAGAGGGAGTTAAAGAAGGGTGGAGCTGAAGGTGAAGAGAAGGGTGATGGAAAGAGTGATGAAACGCATGAATCTCCTTCTAAGGGTTGAAGAGGATAAAAATAGAATGAAAATAGAATAAAATGAACTTGATGTTAAAAATAAATCTAATTTAAAAAATTTGGTCGTCTCCTAAAACATTCCCTAAAAGGTACAGGGTTCATGCAACCTGATAATGATCCCCTTTAGGAGGGATCGAATTAACGGTAACTCCTTTTCTTTGAAAATTGCCTGAACGTGTCTAATATTCTTCTAAAATGCAATATTTTTCCATGAAGTTCTTCCATGTGGAATTTAAGTCTTAATAAGGGGTTATCCTCTAGATATAAAACGTCACTCGTCAAAGAGCTTATTTTATAGTATCCCCTGGCATGGGAGGGATTCTGGATCTTCAACGTGTCTCCAACTTTTAAGTAGGAGCTGCGGTTTCTTATTTTAAGCTTTCTTTTTGGATTGAGAGCTCGTTTCAATTTTTCTAATTGTTCCTGCCTTTTAAGATTGATTACTCTTCCCATTCACGAATCACCATATGTTTTTGTTCCTTGGAATCTATTTGAGATGACTTAGTATATTAATCTGTGTGTAGGTAACTTTAATATATTGTCAAGGTTTTGGGTGGGTTTCAAGACAAATCTTCTTTTAAACGATTGAAAAAGAACCCCTATTCAAATCAAATAAGTAAAAAAATGCATTTTTTTCTTGGAAGATAATTTGGTTAGTTTTTGATACCTAAACTGCATGTATATTTATTAAAAAAGAAAAAAATGAGGAACAATAACAGTTATTAATTTTGGTAATGTATATCCTGTTTTGTTAGATAGGAGAATGATATAAGTTCATCTCCATCTAGATCCTCTTTATTCATATCAACAGCATTTATTCTATTATTTCCATAGGTCTTATAATAATAAATGCCTTTTTCTTGGTCCATACAAGCAGAATACGTAGTTTTTTCTTCCATTCCGTCTGTTATAACTCCACCTTTTACCATTTTTACATAATCAAGCATATGGAAACATTGCGTAACGGCAGTGATATCATCCTTTATAACGGGCATATGAGCTCTAGCATATGCAATTCTTACAAATCTACTTATGCTATGAGAATCTCCAGGCATTCCTAAAGTACCGGCTCCTACACCATGAATCTTTAAAACTTGGTCACTCCACTTAGTTTCTTTTGGTTGATGAGGCGTGATATATAGATACCTGTTTAAATTCATCAAATGCCAATCAAAAGTTGGTTGATTAGTCATTACTCCAACTGGATTATCATAAACTGCAAGTTTATCCTTGGTTTTTTCAACTACTATTGACTGACCTGTTTTATCGGTAATCATCCAGTGAAGGGTGGGTACAGGTGTCTTTTCATTTAGGGGTACATTTACTAATTCTATGTTAGAAAGGGCTCCCTTTACTTCATCTATTGTTTCATGGTTCGATACAACCCAGTAAATGAAGTCATATGGTGCAATATTTATTTTTCCTGGCACTGGTTTTTCTTCAAAATGAGCGAACCCTTCAAAATTTAAACCTGCACAAACTAATCCCTTTTCATTCATAGCGTCAACCATTGAAGGATGACCGTCAATGACAGTTCCCATACCAATAATAGCTTTTTTGGTCTTCAACATATTCCCTGTCACCTTATCTTCAAGCTGATAATTTCTAGGAAGGATTAAAGGACATTCGTTAACATTATATGCTAAATCCAAATTCCTTCCAAAAAAATTATGCTTCTCTTCGGATTGAATATTAAACGATGTGCACATATTTGTCCACCTCCTATTTTTTGTAAAATTATTTATTTTTTATTATTAATTTTTTGGGTAGCATCGAAGTTTTAGAGGATTAGAGAGTTTGTTTTTAAAAAAAAATATCCAATCAATACTAACTCTTTTTCCTGGAAAATGCCTAAAAATGTTAAATATCATTCTAAAAAGCAATATTTTTTCGTGAAGATACATTTATATAAAATAATGTAAAGTATTAAAATGTACATGGTAAAATTAGAATGTATGGAACATATTTAAAATGTATAGTGGATACTATTAAATGGAGTTGTTTTTGTGGATGAAAAAGGATTTGCAAATATTCTAGTTGAAGAACTTGTTGATAAAATTCCTGTTGATTCTAGACATTTTTTATCGGAAAATGGTATTGATCCAGATAATTTAGATGATGCTAATGAGATATGGAAAACTTTCGTTAGGTATAACGTGGATGGAGGAGGAATAAAGTCCAATATTGTATATAACCACTGGATAAAACTATCTGAATCTTCTATTCTTTTAAATCGAAGAGAACTTATAAAGGAAGTCTCTAAATTAAAGGATTTGAAATGTTACGAAAATTTTTCTACTGAATGTCCTGTTACTTATAAAGCAGGTTCACTGATAAATTCGGATAATTGTTATGGTAACTGTGACGATTGTCCTTTCGTATCATTGACTAAAGAGTTAAAGTGGCATAAAGCACACTATAGAATAGCTAAAATTTTATTAGAAACCTCAAAAAGATTACTAATTGAAGATGAAGATGGATCTAAGAATGGTAACTTAAATGACATCGTTTCAGGTCTTTTTTTGAAATACGATGGCCATTCAGATCAATCCAAACTGGCAACACAAGAACTATTAAACCTTTTTAAAGGTATTAAAGGTTATGGAACACCTCCAAAAGTTATTGTTTGGATGTTCTCAGAAATGAGCAGTCCTGTTCACAATTTAAATCATTGGGAAATGTTAGATTATCATCAATTTAACCCCGTAGATACTCATGTGGGTAGATTAATGGAAAGGTTTGGATTTTTAGAAAAAAACAATATTAACTATCAAAAAATTGAAAAAAAACTCAATGATCTCTATCCCGAGGAACCTAGAAAACTTGATTTTGCATTATACAGATTAGGGGCTGAAATGGAACAGAATATCTGTGGAAAAGAGCCTAAATGTGATTTATGCCATGAAACGTTTCCTAAAATTTTTGAGGGATGTCATTATAGGGTTAAAATCCAATGAATTGAGTTAATGTTATTATTCAGGAAATGTTTTAAATATCCTTAATTACTGTAAAGAGCCCAATCTGGAGAGATATAACTCGATGGAAATTTACTCATATGACCTAGAATATAATATCTCCTTCTTTACTATTTTTTTAAGACCCAAACGATCCACTTGTTTCTGAACAGTTAAAAGTTCAAAAATCTTGTTTACGATGCTGTCTAAGAAAGCCAAAACCTAAAGAAGCTAAATTCTTAATATCTTTATGTTTACGATAATATCCAGATTGATAACTCTTTTTAACCTCTCTCCGATGCTCCTTATACCACTCAACACCATCATCATTAACCACATGATAACGCTGATTATCATGCTTCACATCAACAATAAGCTTACCACACCACTCACAAACACGTTCCATACTTAAAAATATAGAATAAAAAAGAATAAATAAAAATACGAGACAAAAAAAGAGTTTTACGAAAGATTAATCATTTCTTCTGATTGACAAATTTAATTCTATGTATTTCAGTAAGATGTTTTGGAGTAATTTTTCTGATTTTTCTAATTCTTTCCAATTATTCTCAATATTATGAACATGTTTACCCTGGAATTTAGAAATTTCTTGTATATCCGAGTAAACTTTATCTTTATCCATATTCATCAAATCTGCGATATTATTTGCTATTCTCCTATTTCTTCCTTCTAAGGATAAACGATCACGATCTGAGATAGCACTTATAAACTTCTCAAGTTTTCCATCTTTTTTTAAACTGTCAATTCTTTTCGCACTCTTAATTATGGCCTTTCTTTCACATTCTGTTAATAAAGGTTCGGCTTTAGTACCAAAAACATGTTCTATAGTGGCCCATAATCTTGCAACTCTATTAGGTAATAAATTTTCTGTATAAGATTGATTTAAACCAGTTAAAGCTGTTCTTACTTTATTTTTTACACCCATCAATTGATTTAATTTAATTTTCTCATCTTTCGTGAGTGGATCACTCAATTGCGTCCATAAATCCATAGATCCCCCTATTAAACCATATCGAGGTATAGGCGAAACTGTGTAGTGTTGAATATGAAACCCAATATCTCTAATAAATCCTGATGCATTTAAAAAGGTTTGGATATTGTTAATACTTTGTTCTATTTCTATTCTATTTGTTGATTTTAGTTTCGTTTCAGCCCTAATCCTATATTTATCTGTTAAATTAAATTTCCATTCTGAAATTTCATTTAAACTAGGAATTAATTTAGTTACATCGTAAAGTGCATTAGAAACTTTACCACCGGATACAATAAAATAAACATTAATCCAAGTGCCTAGAGGTTGTTTTTGGTAAGAAAAAAATTCATAAGCTTTGTAAACAGCTTTTTTATCTTTTGTAGAAAATTGTACCTTATGATCTTCTGAATTATAAAAACGAATTAGATAACCTTCTTCAAAAGGATCAATATCCTCAGGATGGTCTCTTTTATAAACCTCTTTTAAAGGAATTATGAAATTAATGAGGTAATGTTCTTCAAATAATAGTTTATTTACTTTTTCAAGATCATTCATATTGATGTGTTACCTCTTCATTTTAATTAATATATTTCCAGTATATGCGGTCTTGTTGTGTTTTTTTATCATATTTTTTTTATTAGGTTTGAACCACGGTTGTTCTGCCATTTTCTTTCGATGCGTTTGGGGTTTAGTTTGTAGTCTGTGTGTAGGCATCCTTTGTCTTTTAGGGATGGTAGTATTTCTTTTGCGGTGACTTCTCCGTGTCGGGCTTCATTTTTTAGATAAAATTTTTCATATTTTTCCAGGGTTTTCTCATTTTTAACGATTTAGTTCCGGTTTCCTTGGGTTTGAAGAGCTTTTCCTGTACTTCCCTATTAATGATTTCCTGTAAAAATGAAACACTATTAATTAAATTTTCACTTAGATGAGAGTATAGGGGAAAATAAGAAATTAATTTGTTAATATCTTTTTTAAGTAGTATATAATATTATTTAAAAAAAGTTAATGGCAAATGTTATATATTCTCTATTAAATAGTTCTCATTGACAAGGGTTGGGGTTAATGAGGAATTTTCTTATTTGTCATAGAATACCAGAAAGAACATTCAAAATTAAGGGACACTATTTCCCAGTATGTTCAAGGTGTACAGGAATTTACATTGGGGCATTTGCATATTTTGTTTACGCTTACTTTGTCTATGTAAATTATTCATTATCCCTACTTTTATGTGCTTGTCTAATGGTACTTCCAACATTTACTGATGGATTTACACAACTTTTAGGCTTAAGAGAAAGTAACAATACTTTAAGATTCACAACAGGATTATTAGGTGGATTAGGACTTGGAATATTAGTAAAAGCCCTAAAATGGATGATTATAATGGGATTACACCCTTTATAGTAATAAAAGAAGATTGGGAGGTAAAAAAAATATGACAAAAATTTGTCCAAATTGTGGTACAGAAAACTCTGATACTGCTGTTTTCTGCCAAAGCTGTGGAGAAGATATGAAAAAGGTAGCAACCTCAACAAAAACTGCATCTAATGGAGGAATAAGTGGTTTTTGGAACAACCGGGGTAAAGGAGGTAAAGCAGCAATAGGAATTGGAGGTATTTGTTGTATAGGTCTCATATTGATAATAATTTTAGGTGGTATGTTTTCTTCTGATCAAACAACGACAACAGATACAAACTCCAGTAGTGTTTCAAATAGTACATCCGACAGCTCAGCTAGTACCACTTCCACACCAACAGCTACAACACCAACAAAAGTTACAATTTCCCAGTTATATAACAATAAAATAAAAACTGGGACATATGTCCAAGTTACAGGAACAGTCCTACAATCTGACGGAACAAGCCTCAGAATAGAAAACAGTGATGGTCAAGACATAGTAGTTGAAGGAGATAGTTTAAACGCCTATGAAAACAAGGCTGTCACAGTAGTTGGAACATACACTGGACCTAACTCCTATGACACAGTAATGGGCAGTTCAAGAACAGTACCATTCATAGAAAATGCAAAAATAGTATCCTAAAAAAAGGAAATAAACATATTATTTCCTTATCTCCTCATTTTTTTGTAAAATCATATACTCACTTGATCACCGATCTCAGGCGGTGGGTCTGTGTGGTATTTGACAAATTTCTCATGGTATTCTTTTGGTATTCTTTTTTTTGAGTTCTGCTCTGTTACTAACGGCAATTCTCATCCGTAATACTCTTCATAATCTTGGTAGGACCTTTAATTAGGACTTTAGACTTTCTGTAAATGTCCTAATCATTCATGTAGTTGCATTTATATTTGTTAAAGACATCTATGGTTATTCAGAGAGGTTAAAAGATACAATAGAAAAATAAGTAACTTAATTATTGGTTTTTAAAAAACACATCTTCAATAACTCTAAAGATTTGAAGGGGGTTTCATCCCACCTACTTCTCCCTATAAGCCCTAAACCTCCTCCAGAGATCCACAACCCGTAGATCATCTTTATTAACAGAATCTAAATACCTCAACTGTATTGAAATCCCCCGAAGCCACTGCTCCTCAGATTCGCTTGAGATGTACTTTGCACTGGTTACATATTCCAGGTCCTTCTTTGCAGCAGCCAGTGCCTTCTCGAAATCATTCAGGTATTCTTTCTGTTCAAGCTCTGCTATGGCGCGGAGTATGTCGTCCAGGTTCATGGTATCTTCATGGGACATTGAATCCCTGAAATACTTTTTTAAATCCTCACTCTCAATCTTAACCATGAGATGTCACCTCAGATCATGTTCTGCCTTAAAAAGGCCAATATCATCCGTGGAACCTATGAGTCTGACTTTAACAAAACCTCCATCTGGAAAATGAAACGTGAAGTGGTATCTTTCTGGAGGTATCACCCTTGAAGAGCCTTCTTTAATCTTATCGCAGCATCTCTCCTCAAGCTGGTTCTTGAATCGTTCAGCCAGTTCCTCCTGTCCGTGGCGGTACAGGTTTTCGTGTATGGATCCAACTGTACCTCCCACCCGGGTGTGTTTTTTCACTTCCTGAACCAGATCATCGTCCAGCCATTCCTTCAAAGTTTGCCAAGAACCATTCCATAACGAAGCATCCATTCTCTTCATTTTAAAACCTCAAGTTTGTTAAGGAAGACAAAGAGGATTCCTAATACATTTTTATATACAGTCCTTATTATTAGTTTTGCATATGTAACATAATTATTATCCCATCATGGAATAATTGATTTAGATCAATGAAAAGGTGGTGTTGATAAAAACTTCTAAAGAGGAGGGTTACAACCTATTTCCCGAACAATATCATACCCATTATAACAGTTTTAACCTACAGAAAAAGCATTATTTGAAAATTTTCGATAAAATTAAGCCATTTAAGACCAAAAAAGTAAATTTGGATATTAGGAAATTTTGTGGTAGATACAAATTAGAAATAATTCTCTCATTTTTACAAAACAAAGTTGGGGATATAAAGAAAGGAGGTAAAAATGCAAACCGGATAGTCTTTTTAAAGCTAATTTCTTTGTATATCCCCATTTGTTCTAGTTTATATTCTTATTTATGGATTTCGTCGTCTTAACCCAGGGACAGTTATACTTTAAACGTTAAAGTATATAAACTTTGTTATTAAAGGGGAAGTAAGTCCTAAAGAAGGAAGGATGCAATAAAAATAAGGTTTAAATCCACGGCTTGTAATGGGTCATTGTTTCAAGTTCCCTCTGGATCTCAACTGCAAGGGGTCCTATCTTGTCTACAAGGCTCTTCATGACCTGCAGCTGAAATATGCTCTCGTAGTCAGGTTCAATGTTCAGAAGACAGAGGGTTGCATATAAAAGGGATATTGCAGTTGTTTCCAGTGGATCTGCAAGTCCGTAGTCGCTTGTTCCGCAGAGCAGGACCTTCTCCTGGTAGTCGTCCATGAGCCCCAGGCTGTAGAGCCCCCTTGGACTGCCGTGTATTGATGCAGATGAGAACTTGTAGAAGGGACGCAGCGTGTTTAAGTTAACGTACTCCTCAAGGTCCCTGAAGCTTCGCTTTGGAAGTATATCACTGGGTATCCAACCGTAGCTCCAGTGGAAGTTGTCATGGTAAAGTTCGCAAAGCCTTTCCTTTTCTGTTTTGAGTTTTTGAAATTTTTGCTCATCGATTGGCGGATAACCAAGCTTTTCGCACTGATTTCTGTACTCCCTGGCTTCCTTGAACTTCTCAATAACAACGTAGTCCAGGTACCTCTTTGAAACTTCCTCATCATTTTCAAAGAGGAAGAAAGAAGTTACAGCCAGCTCATGCAGGCTTCTCCACCTGGCATTGGCACCATCAGCATATCCAGATTTGAGCAGTACAAGAACCTCACCAGCTATCTGGAGCGAACGTGCATGTATTCTTATTATGGCCTCCTTCTTGGGACTTTCAGTTTCATCCGTGAGTATCTTGTTTGCATGGGCCTCCCCTGCTTCCATTGAAATCATGATCAGAGCTTCAAGGAGATCAAGGGGTTCCCTCCAGCGTTTGTAGAGGGAATCTTCAAATGTGCCCTGAATTCTTCTCTGATCCCGAATGATCGTTCTGCTTCTTCTTTCAATTGATTTGAAAACATCTTCAGATGATTCAACAACCTCCCCCTTGGACACCATCTCCATGATGTTTGGGATGTTCTCAGCCATCTCATGGGGCGTGCCCCCACCAAGGGCGTAGGCCTCAAGGGCAGTTGTTAAAATGAAAAGGTCAAAGTCGTGGTCAGTTTTGCCAGTGCTCTTTATTTCCCTTCTTTTCCTGTGGAGGTAACGTTTCAGCTGGTTCGTGTCAACCCTGGCCTCAACCATTTCCATGGTTTCAGCAAGCTCGGGAAATTCCTCTTTAAAGGTCTCCCTGAAGTTCTTGTAGTAACCTTCATGGATCTTATCTTCCCTTAAGGAGAAGAAGAGACCCAATTCTATTTCCTGCTGAACCTTCCCAGATTCAAATCTGAAGAGTTTCAGTTTATCCCCAAGAACCTCCTCAAGCTCATCTTTATCTTTTACCTCTAAGAAGAACTTGTTTATGAGGTTGGAGTATGCGAAGGATTCAAATGCTTCAAAGAAGTAGTTCTGAAGGATTTCAGATCTGCCGTAGCAGTCCAGAAAGGCAGTTACGCCCCGAAACACCTTGTCCAATCCATCGTAGAAAACAGCCATAAAATAAGTAGGACAGCCTAATATTTAATTATTTTGACAAAAAAAGGATTACCCAATGGGATCATCGCTACTTCAAGAGATGCTATGATAAGGATAAGTAGTTAGTTGGTCATACACTAAGATGTCATATATAAGTTTTTGGTGATAATGAGTTTAAAAGGATTTATCTTATTAAATCATGATATAAAATCTTTAATCCAAAAAAAGATTAAAATACATTCAAGAAGTGATTGAAATACAAGTTTTAACACCTGCAAGTCCAGAGGAACGTAGAAGATACTACAGGGAAGAATGGGACGTTAAAAATCTTCCAGATTTTATATCCAAATCCATCCACAACCGTGAATTTGGATTCGACCATTTTGGAAGGGGGCCCAACGATCGTTACAAGGTCTTCAAAAACACAGATTATCTAAAACGATTCTTAAGAAGTAAAACACCATTTGCTGCCTACTGTTCCGTTGCATTCTATGATAAGCCCAGAAGAAGGGATGGATGGATGAAGGCAGAGCTTGTCTTTGACGTGGACGCCAAGGACATTCCAGTTAGGACTTGCGGCTGCGATGGGGTCTGTGAGGTATGCCTCAACCAGGCCAAAGAGATCGTGTCTGGTTTGCTGGACACCCTAAGGGGAGATCTGGGTCTTAAGGATATTCACGTTGTTTATTCAGGCCGTGGTTACCACGTGCGTGTTCTGGATGAGGATGTCACTCCGATGGACAGTGATGTGCGTGCCCAGGTTGTTAAGTATCTTGTTGGGGCTGATGTGCCCCAGAACGAGTATGGATCCGATGGTATGACCTACAACCTTGAGCATTTCACCATACCCTTTGGATACCCTCAGGTCTTCACAGACAGGGTGAAGTACTCAATACTGCACCTTAATAAGGATTCAAAGTTGGATGATGTGAATGAAAAGCTCATCAAGGACGTTCTGAAACACAGACACCTTCTTGAGGATGATAAATGGGGACTCTTCAAGAACCAGATAGGTCCTCTGAGGTACAAGAAGGTTGTTAAGGGCATAGCATCCCTCAACATGAGCCTTGTGGATGCTAAGGTTTCAATCGACCTTAAAAGGATTTTAAGGCTGCCAACATCCCTCCACTCAATTGTGAGTATGAAGTGCACAGAGGTTAAGAACATAGAAACCTTTGATCCACTTAAGGATGCTGTTCCAAAGTTCGTTTATGAAAGGGATGATTAAAAGAGATTTAAAAATAATTAAATAGGGTTTAATTCCCCCTATTTAATAGTTTTATTTAATTTAAGGCAATTTGAAGTTTTTACTGGAATATCAACCTTATTTTTTACCGTATTGATATCTCTGTTGGTCCCCCACACAATTGCCACTGTTTTTAGTACTTGCGGTACTCTTTTTACCGTACTGGTACCTGTGCTGATCTCCGTCACAATTTACACAGTTACCTGTGTTAGTGTTTTGGTTACCATATTTGTGCTGGTCTCCATTACAGGTGCCATTGTTTTGTCCATTACAGTTTTTATGGCAGTTCTGGTCAGCAGTTCCTGTAGTACTCGTTTTTTGTGTTTGGTTTGTTTGCTGGGTTTGATTTTGGGCTTGTGTTCCACTGGTTATGTTGGTGTCGTTTAATGCAAAAGCAGGTACTATGCTGACAATCAGCACTATAGCGCTGATTAATGCTGCTTTTTGTAATTTTTTCATGCTTTTTTCACCTCCATCACTGTAGGTGAATAAAACATTGTTTTAGAGCATATAAATGATTATTCCGAGTTTTTTCCGAAGTTTCACCCAGATCTCTACCAGATCATTCCCAGGTCACGTAGATTAATATTAAGAATGCAAAGAATTGTATTATGTTTACGAGGAATATGGGTGCTCCCATACCCGGACCCCTGAAGCTTTGATAGGTTATTAGGACCCCTGTAAAAATTATATTCTGCAGGAGAAGCAGGAAAGCAAAGGCCAGAAGTCCGAAGGTGAATTTGGATTTGAAGTCCCTGTAACTTCTTATGTACATGTACAGTAAAATTAGTAGAAGGCATATGTTTCCGATTCCCACAACGATATCTATAGTTATAAATTGGGAGTTTGCAAGATGCATCCCCATTCCTGTTCCATTTCCTCCCTGAAATCCATTTCCTCCTACCATTTTTTATCACCTCTTTAAAAAAATATGAATTCATCTATTTTTTCCTCATTTTACTCATGATCTCCAGGAATAAGGGATAGTTATCTTCCATACGATCCGATAAGAATATCATTTCACCGTACTTCCTCTCACCCTCAGAGTTAACAATGATACTGTGATCTGCTAAGACCTTGATGTGATGCTGAATGGTTTTATAATCCAGATCAAGTTCTTGAGAAAGCTGGTTAACATTGTAGGGCCTGTCATGAAGGGCTTCAATTATTCTAGCCCTATTTTTGCCCCCTCTACTTCCAGCTATCAAATACCATAGAACCCTCTTCATAAAATCACTAGATATATTATATCTTTAAGTTATATGCATTTTATCAATCTTCATCATAATGATAGAAGGAATTGAAAATGATATAGGGAAAACTGGCAAAAATCGTTAAAAATTTAATTTTTATGGTTAATCATATAATCAACAATAGTTCCTCGGTTTTCAAGTTTGATTTGAACTTCTGAAGTTTAAGTTGATAATATAAAAGATCTTTAGGGTCTTGGATTTTTCTTGTTGAAAATAAGAATTTTCCTTTAGTTTTTCCACTTCTTTATGGGCCACTGTTAGTTTTGTTTTTAAAAATATTATTTTATGAGAATAAATGGGCCCTAAAGAGTTAAATTTAAGTATTTACAGAAAATCTGGGTCCTGTTCAGCAATGCAAAATCCACACACAGCCCCAGGATTATCTTTCTGATTTTCTTTTACAGGACATAGGTAAGTTCCATTTTCATATTTAACATTAAAGCCTCCGGGAAATGGTGTTCCAGGTGGGTGAACAGATTCTGCTAAAATAAAGGTTGTGTAGATTGAGATTATTTTATATATCCTAAAAAAATTAGGATCAAACCCTTCACCAGCTTCTACCTGAATCTCTTGCTCATTTAAAAGATTCACTGCTTCTTGAAGCTTTTTAGAGTCCACTTGCTCAGTATAATCCTTTTTATCATCTTTGAGGACTTTGAGTTTGGTGATAAATGCTTCAGTGTATGAGTTGAGGTACTCTTTTCTGTAACTTCCAGGTACATATTTGGCATCTTCACTTATGAAGGTGGAAGCTTTCATTATGTCCATTATACCCACGTTTGATGCTTCTTTTTTCAATATTTGCATCAGTTCATTTTGATTTAACTCATGGATTGGATCTGTTGGTATCATGTTAATCTAGTTTTCATCAACACCATTAGGGTTAGATATTAACTATTAAGTTGATTTCACTGTTTGAAATAATAAATTGTAATTTAACTTAGTGAATGCTTTCTATTTCATCTAAACAATTTAAAAGGTTGTTCCGAACTATGGTGTATGCTGAAGCTCCCCCAAATTTAATGCCTATGGCTGCTGCTTCTATAACTTCTTCTCGCGTAGCTCCGGCATTTATGGCGTTGTTTGCAGAAATAACCATACAAGGCACACATTTAGTAGCTACAGCTGCTGTAACACTCATTAATTGTTTATACTTTGTACTTAAGGATCCTTCTTTGTAATAATGACTTGCCATAGCCATAAATCCATTATAAAGGTCAGGAGCTTCTTTTTCTAGACGTTTTTCGTTAATTTTTTTGTTTTCCAAAATTTCTTTCAATGAATTCATTTTTTAACCTCTATTTAACTCATTTTTTTGAAGGTTTCATCAATCCACGATATAATTTTATCCCTCACTTCTCGGAATACTCTCATTTTTTCTTCTTGTGTCCCATTAACACGTGCAGGATCCTTGAATCCATGATGCATATAATTTTTAGCTCCTGGAAAGAAAGGGCATGCTTCTTTGGCTCCCCCACAAACTGTTATCACCTGATCAAATTCTTGACCTTCAAATTCATTAAGGCTTTTAGAATGGTGATCTGAGATATCAATACCCAATTCACCTAACACTTTAACAGCATAAGGATTAACAGTTGTTGGTTCTGTGCCTGCACTGTGAACATCGTAGTATTCCCCATAAGCATGTTTAAAATATCCTTCTGCCATTTGAGACCTGCTAGAATTGTTCGTGCAGATAATTAATATTTTTTCTTTTCCAATCATTCTTTAAAACCTGCAAATTGAACTTGTCAATAAATTAGTATATCTAAATATTTAAATATAATTATTTAGATAAAATCCTTTATGAAATCCTGTGAAACTGGAAAGAGTTGTCCAGATAATAAACAAATAGAAAAATTGAAAGAAAAGGTAAGTGAACTTCCCTCTGATGAAATATTGCATCGTTATTCTGAGATAATTAAAGCAATAGCTGATCCTACAAGGCTTAAAATATTGTATTTATTAAATGATGATGAGTTATGTGTTTGTGAACTAATTTCAGCATTGGATAAACCCCAACCAACAGTATCACATCACCTCAATATTTTAAAAAACGCAGAACTCGTAAAATGGCGTAAAGAAGGAGTATGGATTCATTATAAATTATCAAATCCAAATATGCTGGATATTTTAAAAAATTTATTAGAAAATGAACGAGGTAAGTAAATGTCAAAGAGCGTCACTGATGAGGTTACAGGGCAAATGCGCGGTATAAAAAGGCTTAGTTTTCTTGATAAATATTTAACGTTATGGATTTTCTTGGCAATGGCTTTGGGAGTTTCATTAGGATATTTTATTCCAGGTGTGGAATCAGTTATTGGTAGGTTTTCGGTTGGTACAACAAGCATACCCATAGCCATTGGATTGATTTTAATGATGTATCCTCCACTTGCAAAGGTAAAATATGAAGAATTAGGAGATGTATTTAAAAATAAGAAAATATTAAGTTTGGCTATTTTCCAAAATTGGGTTGTAGCACCTATTTTAATGTTTATACTAGCGATAGTCTTCTTGAGAGGATTTTCAGAATATATGACCGGTTTAATCTTAATAGGAATAGCACCTTGCATTGCAATGGTAATAGTGTGGAATGAACTTGCAGGCGGAAATACAGAGTATGCTGCAGCTTTAGTAGCATTCAACAGCGTATTTCAAGTGTTTTTTTATAGTATTTATGCTTATATCTTTATTACCGTACTTCTTCCATTTTTTGGATTAAATGGGAGCGTTGTAAATGTTAGTATAACCCAAATAGCTCAAAGCGTGTTTATTTATCTGGGAATTCCATTTTTAGCAGGGATGGCCACAAGATTTGTTTTAATAAGAAGAAAAGGTGAAGGATGGTATAATAATAAATTTATTCCTAAAATCAGCCCTATTACGCTGATAGCATTATTATTTACTATTATAGTCATGTTTAGTTTAAAAGGTAACTTCATTGTCCAAATACCTCTGGATGTGGTGCGTGTTGCAATTCCACTCTTACTCTACTTTGTAATAATGTTCTTTGTAACATTTTTCTTAGGGCATAGGATCGGAGCGGATTACTCTAAAACAACTACAATATCTTTTACAGCGGCAAGTAACAATTTTGAACTTGCGATAGCTGTTGCGGTAGCAGTTTTTGGAATAGGATCTGGAGTTGCATTTGCAGCAGTCATTGGTCCTTTAATAGAAGTTCCAGTACTTATTAGCCTCGTGAATGTGGCATTGATCTTCAAGGACAGGTATTTCACAAAATAAACATTGCACAATGTTTATATTTTTTTAAATCATCATATTTATATATTTCAATATATGAATATAATTTCAAGAGGGGGTCTTGTGGAAGTGGTCTTATGAAAGAGTGTGTTACTAAGGGCAGATGTCATTTGTATATAGAAGATGTAGAAAAATTCAGGGCAATATTATCTGAAATAGATGATGAGGATACTTTGTCCAGTATAACAAAAGTATTCAAGGCCCTTTCTGACCCTACAAGAATTCAAATACTATACCTGCTGCAAAAGGGTGATCTATGTGTTTGTGAAATGGAGAGTATACTTGAAAAACCTCAATCAACATTATCTCATCACTTGAGCATACTTAAAAACACAGATCTTATAAAACCTCGCAAAGAAGGAATTTGGATTTATTACACACTGTTAAAACCAGATATTGTGAAATTTATAGATTTTTTTAACCCAAAAGATACTTTGAAGAAAATTAATGTAATTAAATGAAGTATAAAACTAGATTCTAAGGATAAATTGTATAAGGAGATAAAAATTATGGTAAATGATAAAAAAGGATGCTGTGAAGGTACAGAATATAAAGAAGAACCAATTAAAAATTCAGAAGAAAATGAAAACTGTTGTTGTGGAAATGAATCAACTGCAAACAACCCTGAAAAACCAGAAGTAACCCCTGACTGTGGCTGCGGATCTGGTAATGATGATGTAGAAGAGGATGCTGGATGTGGTTGTGGTTGTGGAGCTACAGAATATCCTGATGAATCACTCATAAACAATCCAGATAAGCCCAAAGTCATAGCTGATGATAACTTTATTAAGGAATTTGAAGACGTCGCGCATTCTAAAGGTATTAAAAGTATAGGATACACACAACTCACCCCTGAATTGTTAATTAAGGACAAATTTATACAGTATCCAAGTGTCATTGTATTGACCATTGAAATGAGTAAAGAACTAATTGAAACAGCACCTGGAGACAAAACTCAGGAATTGAATGATGCACATTATGCAAAGTTAGGTAACTTAACCTATGAACTCTCTGATTATCTCAGACAGAATGGTTATGCAACCGAAGTTGCTCATCCGTATGGAGGTGTTGTAAAATTCTCGGCACTTGGTCAAAAAGCAGGTATGGGATTTATAGGACAAAGTGGTCTTTTAATAACCCCTGAAGTAGGTCCAAGACAAAAAATTTCTGCAATATTCGTTAGTATAGCTAATTTACCAATAAAAGATGAGAATGAACATGCATGGATACCAGAGTACTGTGAGAAATGTGGCAAATGTATTAAAGCCTGCCCTGAGAAAGCATTGATAGAAAAAGAGACTTGCTGTGGTGGTAAAGAGGTTGAATTTATACAAAAGGTTTGTATAGGTTGCAGTCAGGGTTGTACATACTGTATAGAAGCATGTCCATTTGATGAAAAGGGATATGATCATGTTAAAAATAAATTTGACAAAATGAATGCCAAATTAAAGGAAAAACAGAACAAAAAATTTAAACCAGAATTATGGAATAACTGGGCAGAACAAAACTCTCAAATGTTCGCAGGCTTAGTTAATGGAGCTACTATTGCCATATCCATGATCCAAAATGAGGAAAAATTAATTCTTTTAGAAAAAGCAGATCATAACTTAAATGTGACTATAAAAGAATTAAAAGAATTAGAACGTCCTGTAGCTGATTTAATGTTCCTTATTGATGAAAAGGACATTAAAGAAATATTGAATGACACAGCTTCCATAAAATTCATAGATATGCTTTCTTCTGGAAAAATAAAGGTTTACGGATTTATAAGCCAAACACAGCTTATAGATAAAGGATACATGGCCTTTTTAAACAGGTTAGGTCTTAGCCTGGGTGGAGGCGGCTGTTGTTGTTAAATTTTCATTTTTGAATATGTGAAAGTTTTGGTATAATATTCAAAAATGAAGTTCTATATCTATTCCGATTGCCAAAAAGAGAAAATAAATAATCAAATAAGGAATTTAAGTGATGAATATGCATGTTGGATTTATATTAACAAAATCTCCTTCAGAAGAGGGTTTTGATACGTTTTTTAAATTCGCATGTTTATATCTTTTTAAAAACCAGATCTCGAGAGTAAATAATTATACAATATTATTATTTTTTTAAAAGGTTATATTTATATATTTGAATATATGAATATAGTTGTAGAAGGTTGTCTTGAAGAACTGTAATACTGAAGGCATTTGGTACTTAAAATTTTTTTAGACACTTTCGATCTGGAAAAGGACATATCCAGCAGTTACATATTTTTCCATTAGATTATGCAGAATATGTTCCAGATATTGTCATTGTGGAAGATGATCCTGAGAAACTCATGTGGATTGCTCTTGCTTATCTGCATGCTACATGTGGGGAGAGAATACAAAGTTCTACTGCCATACTGCAGGCAACATGTGTTGATGCAACAATCATTCCATTCCTCAGTCAACGCTTGAACTTTGTCTATGGATGTTACGGCTGCAGAGATGCCACAGATTTAGGTGAAAGTGAAGCCGTGATGGGATTTCCAGGATCAATGCTTCCAGAAATTATTGAACATTTGAAATATTTAGATAATAAAGCAATACCCAGATCCCGTTCAAAGGGAGCACTTTCTCTTTTAGAAGGGAAAGATATTGAGGTAAAAAGTTGTTAAAAGTGGAGGAATAAAACATGGCATGGTTTGCTGAATACCCACGGGAAAAGATTGAATGGTATCCAACTATTGATGAGGATAAATGTGTTAAATGTGGAATGTGTATGAACTGCGGTCAGAAGGTTTATAAATGGACTGGAGACGTGCCAATAGTGGCCAACCCCTACAAATGTGTTGTTGGCTGCACAACCTGTGCAACCCTATGCCAGGGAAAGGCGATTTCATTCCCAGACAAAGAAGCACTTCGGGAGCTCTACAAAAAAGAAGGAATATGGGCAAAGGTCAAAAAAGGACTCAAAGAAGAAGGCAGGTTAGAAGTAACCGACTAATTAAACCCTTAAATTATTTTTTTTAATTGATTTGACGTGATACTATAAATTAATACTGAAAATTTTTATTATAACCAAATAATGGGATAAAATCATGGCAAACGATAAAAAAGGAAGTTGTTGTGGATCTGAAGATACTGATCTAGAAGAAGATGAAGAATGCGGTTGTGGATGTGGGGGCTTTAAATATCCAGATACATCCACTAAAAACAACCCGAATAAGCCTAAGTTCATAGCTGACGAGGAGTTCTTTAAAGAATTTGAAAATTATGCATATTCATTAGGTTTTAAAAGTATAGGGTATACACAACTTACGCCTGACTTATTAACTAAAAATAAATTCATGCAGTATACGAATACGATTGTATTGACCATTGAAATGGACAAAGGAATTATTGAAACTCCTCCAGGTGAAAAAGCACAACGATTAAATGATTTAGCTTATGAAAAAACAGGTCGTCTTACTTATATGCTCTCTGACTATCTTAGAGAAAAGGGTTATGCAACAGAAATTGCCCACTCTTATGATAGTATAGTGAAACTCTCTCCACTTGCTCAAAAAGCAGGTTTAGGATTTATTGGAAACAACGGTCTTTTAATAACACCGGAATTAGGTTCAAGCTTAAAAATTTCAGCCATAACTGTCAGTATAGCTAATTTACCAGTGCAAGATGAGAATGAACATGCATGGATACCAGAGTACTGTGAGAAATGTGGTAAATGTGTAAAAGCATGCCCCCATGAAGCTTTAATAGAAAAAGAAACATGTTGTGGTGGTAAAGAAGTTCAATTTGTACGAAAACAATGTATAGGTTGCAGTCAGGGTTGTACTTACTGTATAGAAGGTTGTCCATTTGATCAAAAAGGATATGCTCATGTTAAAAATAAATTTGACAAAATGAATGCTAAATTAAAGGAAAAACAGAACAAAAAATTTAAACCAGAATTATGGAATAACTGGGCAGAACAAAACTCTCAAATGTTCGCGGGCTTAGTTAATGGAGCTACTATTGCCATATCCATGATCCAAAATGAGGAAAAATTAATTCTTTTAGAAAAAGCAGATCATAACTTAAATGTGACTATAAAAGAATTAAAAGAATTAGAACGTCCTGTAGCTGATTTAATGTTCCTTATTGATGAAAAGGACATTAAAAAAATATTGGGTGACACAGCTTCCATAAAATTCATGGATATGCTTTCTTCTGGAAAAATAAAGGTTTACGGATTTATAAGCCAAACACAGCTTATAGATAAAGGATACATGGCCTTTTTAAACAGATTAGGTCTTAGCCTGGGTGGAGGCAGCTGTTGCTGTTAATCCACCATTTTAACCATAAAATAGATAAAATAAAGCCTTTGCGAACTTAATATCCATTTAAATGATTATAAAGTCTTTTCATTTGTTTTTCATGAGTTCATCTATGTTGTCTGGAATCTTTTCATTGGAAAGTCTGTAGTGTACCCACACTCCTTCTTTGCGCCATTTCAGGAATCCTGCATTTTTCAGGATGTTCAGATGGTGGGAAATAGTGGCCTGGGGCTTTTCAAGGGCTTCCATTATTTCACAGACACAAAGTTCACCATACTTCAGGAGGTAAACTATTTTCAGCCTTGTGGGGTCTGCAAGTGCCTTTATTGCTTCAGAACTTTTGTATATCTCATCATCATCTGGTATTTCAGAGAGGATCCTTTTGAGGTTTTTGATCTGTTCACAGGTGGGTTTGTTCCCATTCGTCTGGCAGGATTTCATGGTACAAACTATCCTCACTGATATATTTAAATATATAGATACTTCATTAGTTACTAATGTGAAATTAATAGGGAGTTTAGAGGTGTAAAAGAAATGTTAAAAGTTGTAATAGTTACAGATGGTCCTTATGGAGACAGGGCCTTTGAGACAATGAATGAAATGTTTAACACTGCTTTTATAGAACTTGAACAACCATCATCAATGTTCTTAGATGAAATAAATGTACCTGAAGGGGATTTAAAACTTCTTGAAAATGCCAACATATTAATAACGTACACAACCCATCCAGATCTCACACTGGAACTGGTGGAAAACCTCCACAGTAAAGTTGATTGGATGATAGTTGCAGCCTGGAAAGGGGATGGATTTAAAAACCAGTTGGAATCCCACGGAAATGTTACATGTCCCTACATAATGTGCGAGCTTGAAGAAAACGGAAATCCCATCTTCGATGAATTCGTATCCAAAGTGGGGAAACCAAAAATTGACTTAAAACTGGACGGGAATAAACTCAAGGATGTGAGAGTTTTAAGGTCATCACCTTGCGGTTCAACTGCCTTCGTTGCAGAGTACATAAAAGAGAAATATTTGAACCAAACATTAACAGAGGAACTTCCAGTGGAAGCCGGGCTCAAGTTGCAGCATTACCCATGTAGATCATCTAAAATAAGACTTTTTTCTGATGATGAATGTAAAAAAACCATGGCATCAGGATTTCACAAGGATGCCTTTGAAGAGGCAATTGCCTTTGCAAATAGAAGTTTGGAAAATAGGGAAATAAAAATGTGAATTGGAAATTTATTTCTTTTCACATCTCCAACAATAATCTGTGTCCCTGTTGGTTTTAAACACAGCTCCGCATTTTTTACAGACAACCTCTCTGAGTGAGGATTTCTTTTTTTCAATGAATCCTGTTTGACAGGGGCAGGTCCCTCCACTGTATTTAGCTTTGATTTCAGCTTCAAATGCTTTATCCTCATCTTTTGTCATGGACTTCACCTAATTTTTTATTTATCTTCTCTTTAATTATTTCAACGCAGATTTCGCCCTCATCATCCAGCCTTGAAACATCATTAGGTGTATATTCGGTTTTTTCCAGTTCTTCTTTCACATTTATGGTTTCTGCTACTTCAACACCTTTTTGTTTCATTATTTTATTCACGCAGTTACTTTCACAGCCGTTTACTGCTAAAATTGGGTATTTTCTTATTAAATTTCTGAATCCTTCTCTGTCCGCAGATGTTGCTCCCATACAAATTGATATGGTATTATCTGTTTCAGAAACTGTATCAGTAGATGCTACTCTACTTACAAGGCCGTAAGGGCTCATTCCACTGCATGCTGCCAGTGCTACTTTATTTTTTTCCATATTATTTCCTCCAGGATATGTTGCTGGTCATTATTTTAGTAATTCTCATCGTATCAATACATCGAAATATGTAGATATATAAATAGATCCGCTTAAGTACCATATAAACTTATGGGAATCTCAGAACTTTAAGAGAACTAAGATAAGACCTAATTTAAAAAATAGAACTAAATAAGAAAAATAAATTCTTGATATATGAAATAAATAAATGAATTAAACTATTTTAAAAAATCACCTGCATAGAAGCTCATTCTTATTCAAGTAAAGGTGTAGAAACCTTAAAACCTCATCATCCCATGTGAATTCCAGGAAATCTTTCATATCAACAACACTGTGTTCCTTGAGTATCTCCGCCTTGATGTGTTTGCCGAATCTGAGGTAGTTGATCTTCTTGGGTATTAAAACACCCTGGAAGAATGATTCAACAGATTCGTAGGTTCTTGGAACCTCAACCACCCACCTATCACCTTCAACCCATGCTTTGCCAGAATATTTCTCTAAGAAGCGTTCCTGGTGTTCTTTAAACCATATCTGAGGACCCATATGTTTCTTCATGTGGGGTAGTTTCCAGGTTTCAAATTCAACCAGTATCATGGCCCGATGACCCTCATCAGTCCAGGAGTCACTGCCTGCAACTTCAAAACCATTTTTCTCTGCAACCTTCACAATGGATTTCTCAGTCTTCCTTATCTGGGGATAAACAGCATCTGCAGGAATATTTGGAGGATGGAAAGTTAAAATAAAGGTTTTTGTGCCTCTCTCTGTAAATTCTTCCTTTATTGATCCTGAATCGAAGACCATATCCTTGGGGTAGAAGTAACTCTCTGAAGGGTTCTCCAGGAAGTTTGTGGATGCCACAACAAATTCTGACATCTTCTGCAGGCCCAGTGCTGCTGCAACGTTCCTATTTTTGTCCACAGGGTCAACTGCAACCATTGGATCCTTGAAGAGTTCTGCTGTGCCGTAGTTTTCAAGGTCGATCACCTGGCCGTACCTCCATGACGTGGATGCTGCCTCAAGAACTCCCATGAAGCTTCCGTATTCAAGTACCATGAGCTCGCAGAGGTAGCCTGAAAATCCCCCAACCTTGAACTCGGATCCGTAGGTACCAACACATTCCATGAATCGTTTGAGGAGTAACACCTCATCTGCCTGGTCCCTTTTCAGGTGTTTTTTGATGTACTGTGTGTGGAGTATGGTCCTGTCCACTGCAGATTTAAGCTGAGATGCATCTTCTATGTAGTAACATGGCACGAAATCCACTTCGTATCCTTCTATACTACCCGTGACATAGGGATGTGATGCGTAGCGTTCTTCTGCTGTGCCTCCCATAGTTTTTATGCAGTTGTGTCCGAGTTTGAGTCCGCATCTTTTAAGGTAGCTCTCCTCTGTTTCAAGGGAGAACTCCATGAATATGTCTATGTCTGCCTTGCCTGCAAGCCATGTTGACTTGGCAACTGAACCCACAAGTACTGCCTCTGCCTCTGCACCTATGGAAGCTGCAGTTTCGTTGAGATTTTTTATCAGTTCATTGGATAGTTCCATGACCCTCTTTTTTTCTGTTTCTGTGGGTTTTATATCCTTCAGAATCGCTTCAAAGTTTATATCTGCCAAATTAGTCACCTGTACCTAACTGAAAATTCACTGAAAAAACCCATGGATTTGGGGATTTTTTTAAAAAAATTTCATTTTCATCAAATTTATTCTTGATCTATCAACTTGATTTTACAATTCTATACAACACTGGATCACAATTGGAATTCTTTAACATCTGTGTATATTGGTCCTGCAGGTGTTAATTCACTTTCCTTTAGAACCAGATTTTTTATGGTGGTTTTTCCGATTTCAACAGTTTCAAGTTCGTTTATGATTGAAACCAGAGCTTCTTTGTTCTGTGCTCCCTTCACCCTGCCTATTGTGAGGTGTGGGATGTAGCTTCTCTCCTTTTTAAAGCCCATCTTGATGAACTCCTCATCGAAGTCCATCTGCATCTTTGAAAACTGGTCTGAATCCTCGACACCAAGCCAGAGAACTCTTATGTAGCCCAGGTGTGGGAAGACTCCCACTCCTTTGATTGAAACCTCAAATGGACTGTATTTCTTGGTTTTCTCAGATATCATTCCTACTATTTCATCTGCCTTTTCCCTGGAGATATCTCCAAAGAATTTAAAGGTGAAATGTAGATTTTCTGGTTCAACAAACTTAACAGCGGCTTCTGCCTTGGCAAGTTTGTTCTGAACTTCACCTATTTTTTCTAAGAGTTCCTTATTTACATCCACAGCTAAAAAAGCTCTCATATCTATCACCTTGTTGCAAGATCTTTTATTCTATTAAGACTTTCTTCTGGTGTTTCCACTGTGTTTAGAAGGTAAACCTGGAGTTTTGAGAAGAGCTCCATGAAGAAGTTCTTTCTGAGGTTGAATTTTCTATCATCACGGACGAGCTGATGGGGGTTGCAGAAATCATTTGAAACCATGAATTCCAGTGCTTCTTCAGGGCTTAATTTTCTGAATGGAGGGTTTTCAGGATTTCTCTCAAGGAGGATCACTGTCTGGAGTGTGGAACTTTCCCTTATACGGCCGTTGAATAGGGTGTTCACATCTGCAACACCACGTCCTTTAGAATCGAGTT
The DNA here is from genome assembly GCF_900095295.1 of Methanobacterium congolense. Classification (NCBI taxonomy): domain Archaea; kingdom Methanobacteriati; phylum Methanobacteriota; class Methanobacteria; order Methanobacteriales; family Methanobacteriaceae; genus Methanobacterium; species Methanobacterium congolense. The sequence goes on along the minus strand of NZ_LT607756.1, from coordinate 982,247 downwards.
GAACCTTTTCTATCTCACGGGAAAATTCTGTCCACACCTCTGCGATGTCATCCCTTATGTATGAGTTCTTTTCTGATGAATAAACAACCACTGCATTGTCGAAGAGTCGTGTGAAAAACCAGTCATCGGATATGTAGTTGAAGTCCTTGTCCTGAAGAAGTCCATAGGTCATGGTGGTTTTTCCTGTGCCGGGTGGACCTATTATTGCCATTGCATGGCCTTTGTAGTCAACTGCAGAGCCGTGAACTGAGTATCTTCTGTGCACCGAGTGGTAGTCCTCAAAGAAGTCAGATATGGCTGCAAGGGCTATACTTTTTATCCAACCGTAGTAGTCACAGTTTTTGATTATGCAAGCCTTTGAAATAGGTTCATATAAAACTTGCAGTTTTCCACCGTTTTCTACTGAAAAAATTTTTGTATGGGGCCTTATATCCTCGTTCATGAACTTGAAGTTATCTTCCCATTCCTCCTTGAAGCTTGAATTGTCTGTTAAGAGCTTAACACAGGCCCCGTGGATGTTGGCCTTTCTCTCAAATTTAACCATCTTCACAAGTTCAAGAAATAGTTCTTCCTTTCTTTCAGGACTTATCAGTTCAACAGTGTAACCTGACAACCTACAAAACCTCCAGAACCTTTTTTTAATGATCTTTAAAGTGCGATGTTACTCTTAATGTCTAAAATTCTATATTTTGAAGAAATTTTTTGAGTAATATGTGGAGAAATTGAACATGACTTAGAGAAACATGACTTAAATAAGTTGAATAGGGTTTTAAAAATATTTGAGTTGGAATGAAGTTTGAGATGGAATGAAGATTTTGAAGGTGAAATAAATGAAATGAGGATTAATGTACTCCATTCAAACCTTGAAAGGGATGAAGAAGTCAAAAAACCGGGTTTCACTTCTCAATTATGGTTTCATCTATCGCCATTCCAAAGTGTCTTGCACTCTCGTCAAGGTACACCATTACCTTGTCACCCTTCTTAAGGTCTGCAACTGATATTGGCTTTCCATCCTCTCCAACAAGGCGTATTGTTTCGGCGTTCTGCAGGATGGTCCTAAGCACCACTCCCTCGTACTCTGCTTCAATGAGCATCAATGGCCTTTTTTCAATTTTGACCCTGCCAACAACTGTTGTTTTGGTGTTTCCTTCCTTATCAACTGTTAAAACTTCGTCACCTGTTTCTATTTCAGATAGGTAGCGTGTTCTGTTTCCAGGGGTCATTACGTAAGCGTGTACAGGTCCTGCATTGACTCTGAAGGGTCTTGATGCAACGTATTCACTCTCCAGTGATTCACTGTGCACAAGGAACATTCCACGGGAGTAGGATCCAATTAGCATTCCCTCACCAGGGCTCATCATGGAGCATGTGTCAACACATACCCTGTCACCGGAGCCCACAGCTTCAACCCGTGTTACAGTTGCAGGTTTCATCTGGTATCTCTCGGAGTCTATTCTCTCAATGAGTTCTGAAACCTTCCTTATCTGGGAGGTGTCCCTTGGACAGAGGAGTACACCATCTGTACCATATTCAAGGGTTTCAAGGGCAACTTTGGCTTCATCGTAGTCTGAAACTGCTGCTATGAGTTTCACATCTTCTTTTTGAAGGTCTGCTATAATGTTTTCAAGTGGTATGACTGTCCAGTCCTTTCCAAGAAGTATGAGGTAGTCTGCAGTTCTTCCGAGGTATGATGCGAGTTCTTCATGTTTTTTACTTGTTATTTCAACGTATGCAGCTACCTTCTTACCCTTTCTTTTGAAACTTGTTATTGCTGCAAGATCCTTTGATTGGGACAGGTCGTCGGGTATTATGAGGGTTCCGTCACCCTCACCGTTTCTTCCAACCATAACAACATCTGCTCCTTCAACATCGGAGATTATGGTAACGTTTCCAAGTTTCTGGATCTTTTCAACATCTGTGAAGTCAACGATATGGTCTATGCCTGATTCCAGGGCTGTGGTTATGGCTTCCTTTTTCCTATCCCAGTTGGTACCCTCAACCATTATCCATGCGAATTTCATGAGTTTAACCTTCCTCGAGCTTAAATGTATTAGTTTCTGAAAAAAATTGCAGTGATTATCTCAGCCGTTGAGTATTTTAAGGGCTTCATCAATGTCCAGATTTTCGTGGACAATTCCTGCAATTGCCCTTGTTGTTTTCTGTGGTGATTTAGCCTGGAACACGTTTCTTCCGATTGCAACTCCTGATCCACCAACATCAACGGAGTTTTTCACCATTTCCAGGAGTTGGCGGTCTGTTTCAACCATTGGGCCACCTGCTATTACCACTGGTACTGGGCATCCGTCTACAACCTCTTTGAAGGTGTCTGGGTCTCCGGTGTAGTTGGTTTTTATGATGTCCGCTCCTAGTTCTGCTCCTGCCCTTGCAGCGAGTTTAACAACCTCTACATCGTGTTCATTTGTGATGTTCTGCCCGCGTGGGTACATCATTGCTATGAGGGGCATTCCCCAGTTGTCGCATATCTCTGCGATGCTTCCAAGTTTCATGAGCATTTCAGGTTCTTTTTCTGATCCAATATTCACATGAACTGATACTGCATCTGCACCTATTTTAAGGGCTTTTTCAACTGAGGTTACAAGCACCTTGTTGTCAGGGTCAACTCCAAGGGAGGTACTGGCTGAAAGGTGTATTATAAGACCTATATCTTTTCCGTATCCTCTATGGCCACATCCTACCATTCCTTTGTGCATTAAAACTGCGTTTGCTCCGCCGCTTGCAACTTCATTTATGGTGTCGGTCATGTCGATGATTCCAGGGATTGGACCTACAGATACTCCGTGGTCCATTGGTACGATTACGCATCTTCCTGTTTTTCTGTTCAGTATCCTTTCAATCCTGATTCTTTTACCTATCATGAAAACACTCCTGTAAACATTCTTAGTTGATTTTAGTTGATCTTTGAAGACCAGAGTTTGAATTCCTTCAACCTTGGTGGGATTCCATCATCCCCAGATGATTCCAGCCATCCCTCATGGGATCTTATCACCTCATCTGTTGAAGATGAATGGATGAAATCTAAAAGTCCTCTGTTTCTTATTATAGTATTTCTGGGTTTTAAAGTTGACGACCATATGAAAAAGACCTTGAAAACTGTGTCGGGATGGTATCCTCCTCCAAGATCCACGGATAAAAGGTCACACCTTCCAACTTCCCTGATCTTCTCAGCCACAGCTTCCAGTGTTTCATGGAGTCTGACATCTGCCCTGGTGAATTCAAGGTTTGGATTTTCTTTTTCAAGTGATTCCATTGGCTTTACTGCCTCTGGGCTGTTGTCAATGGCAAATATTCTTCCATTGTTGTTGAGCTTTGAGATGATCCGTGTGGAATTACCAACATGGCATCCCAACTCCACAACCACATCATCTGCTTGTATAATATCTCTTAATACTTCCCTATAAACTTTGATATCGTAAACTACCTTTATCATAAGAGGCCTCATAATCTTTTAAATAGAATCCCTTTTACTGCAGAGGAATGTTAAATGTTATCCTTGAATTTAGAATCTTTTACCCATTGCTTGTGACTATCCTATTAAAGGATATTCATATAATTTGAATAATAAAAGAAATCAGTTTTTTTCTAAATTTTTTAAATTAAAAATTATCAATCACCCTATAAATATTATAAATTTAAATTAAAAAGAAAACTGTTTATAAGGGATTATTTAGATAAAAAAATAATTAAATATTAGTTCTTCACTAATTTTATTAATTCTTCAGCTGCTTTTTCACGTGTTTTCATGAAGTATTTTACTTGTTTTCTTGCAGTTTCAAGTCCCCCAGTCAATTCATCCTTCAGGGGTTTTATCCCCACCAATTGTCCGTAAATTTTTGTTAATGGTTGTTCCTCTTCAGAAGTTTTGTAGTAACCCCCAATATCATGGGCTATGTTTTCTTCAATTGGTAGGATCAGCTTCAAATTTTTATCGTGACGAAATGGAACTCTCATTCCAGGTAAATATTGTTCAGGGATACCTGCATCAAGCAGTGCTTCATTTCTGAATCCCATCTGCATCAAATGGACATCATTTTTTATTTCAGAGTACAACTGAGTTATTCCACTCTTTTCTTTATCAGGAATTTGTTCTTCACACGTTCCATGCCACTTATCCAAAAAATCCTCTGCCAGACATTCGTTTTTGCCCTTGATAATATCGTAGTACATGGCAGCATCTATAATATCGAGTTGCTTCGTAACAGGAGTACAATTCATTATTATATCATTTACATGTGTTCCGGCACTATCAAAAACAACAGGTGTAGGTAAATTTTTGGAACCTGAAAAAAAATAGTTGAAGACTGCTTGAAAGGTTGGACTGCGCTGGATGTTTCCCCAATCAACAGCCCTCACTATCCATGTTTTCATAAATAGAAGTAATATGTAACAACTTTATAAGGTTATGTGTCCATGAAATATTCAATTAGATTTATATAATTTTTAATTGGTTTTTATACAATTAATTTACATTATCTAAAATGTCGAAGTTTTAAGCCTTCACCACACAACAATCAGAAGTAGGAAGTTTTAATTGTTCTTATTTTAAAATTTAGGTTGAATGTGGATGGAATTTGGAAAAAAATTTTATATATTATATGAAGAAGAATCTATGATGTTCATGCACTGCATGGCACCAGTAACCTCTCTCCAAATAATACCGCCTCCTTGAGAGAGAGGATTTTTAATACGCCTTATTTTGAAGTTTAATGTTTAATAGATAAATAATGGAATATTTTTATATAGTTGTAAATAAAAACCCATGATGGTCATGTAAATCATGACACACCAGAACATTACTCTCCCCCTACCGACCTCAAAAGGAGGGGGATGAGTTTTTAATAAGAAAGTTCTTGTTTTGATTTACAAATTTTCAAGTATTTCCCTTCAGATATTAATTTTCACAACTTATCCCATGTTAAGCACTTGGATACATAGAATTTCTGGGGTATATCCTCTGAAAAAGAAGTTGTCTTGAGCTTCAAGAAACAATAGGTTTATCTATAACTTTGTTATAATAAGAGTAATCGCATGCGTAACTGTAATGAATAAACATGAGGAATTGACACTTGTTTTACATTTCAATCTCAAAAAAAAATTAAACAAACCCATATAAGAGGTGATAGACATGCATGATATGTTCAATGCAAAATCAGTTGCAGTAATAGGTGCATCGGAGACAAAGGGTAAAATCGGATACGATATAATGAAGTCCCTTTTAAATTATTACAAGGGAGAAATAGTCCCCGTCAACCCAAAAGGTGGTAAAATACATGGACTTCCTGCTTACACATCCATAAAGGAACATGGTCCTGTAGACCTTGCAGTGATAACCATACCATCCCACATAATTCCAGCAACAGTTGAAGAATGTGGAGAAACTGGAATAAAAAACATTGTAGTGATTTCAGCAGGATTTAAGGAAGTTGATGAAGAAGGAGCCAAACTAGAGAACCAGCTGGTGGAGATATCCAAAAAATACGGCATAAAACTCGTTGGTCCTAACTGTTTGGGTATAATGAACACTTACAACAATATGAATGCATCATTCTCTTCTGATATTGCTCATAAAGGTAAAATATCATTCATGACCCAGTCAGGAGCCATAATGGCAGCTATACTGGATTACGCTGATAAAAAGAATATAGGATTTTCCAGGATCGTCAGCCTTGGAAATAAGGCAGTTATCAACGAAAACGATTGCATGAAGGATTTCATGGAAGATGAGAACACCAACGTTATAACAGCTTACTTAGAAGGTATCGTTGATGGTCAAGGTTTCATAGAAGCCAGTAAAAAAGCTTCAAAGAAAAAACCTGTTCTCGTTATAAAATCTGGAAGAACATCCAAGGGATCCGAAGCAGTTTCCTCACACACAGGTACCATCGCTGGTTCAGACTCTGCATACGAAGCAGCATTCTCACAGTGCGGAATCATACGTGTGAACTCCCTTGACGAACTCATGGATTACAGTAGTGCACTTGCACTCTCACCACTTCCAAAGGGAAACAAAATAGCCATAATAACAAATGCTGGTGGTCCAGCAATTATGACAACGGACGTTGCAATAAGGAAGGGCCTTGAACTTGCTCAGCTCACCTGTGAAACCAGACAAACATTGAAGGACGGATTACCTGAAACTGCAAGCGTTAAAAACCCTGTTGATGTACTTGGAGATGCAAGTCCAGAGAGGTACGCCTTTGCCCTTGAAACCATTCTTGAGGATCCCAACGTGGACGGTGTGATCTACCTTGTAACACCACAATCAGTTACCGATGCTGAGGGAATTGCCCAGGTTGCAATCGAGCATGCCAAGAAATCTGAAAAACCAATTTTATGCAGTTTCTTTGGAGGAACCAGCTTTGAAGGTGCTGAAAAACTTCTGGCTGAAGAACAGGTACCCAACTACCTCTACCCTAAACGTGCTGTAAAGAGTATGAAAAAACTCTACGATTACAGTATTATCAAGGAACAGGAGTATCCTAAAGCCCCTGAATTCAACGTTGACAAGGTTACAGTTAAAAACATAATTGAAGATGCCAAGGAAAAGGGCATGCACACACTTGGTCTTGAATCCTTCGACATACTGAAGGCATACGGAATTCCAACAGTGGGCACAGCCATCACAACAACGGTTGAAGACACTGTAAAGGCTGCTGAGGAAATCGGTTACCCACTGGTTATGAAGATCGTTTCCCCACAGATATCACACAAATCAGATGTTGGTGGAATCAAACTCAACCTCAACAATGCAGATGAAGTCAGGGCAGCCTACGAGGACATGATGGAGAACATACCTAAGAAGGAACCTGAAGCCACCCTTGAAGGTGTTCAGTTACAGAAGATGTTGTCTGGTGGTACCGAGGTCATCATCGGTATGGTTCAGGACCCTGCCTTTGGTCCAATGCTCATGTTTGGACTGGGCGGTATATACGTGGAAGTCCTGAAGGATGTTAAATTCGCAATTGCCCCTGTAAATGATATAGAGGCAGAGGAAATGATAAGTGGAATCAAAACACATGAACTCCTTGAAGGTGCTCGTGGGGATAATCCAAAGGATGTTGAAGCAATCCTTGATATAATACTCAGGATTTCAAAGCTTGTCACAGACTTCCCAGAGATCAACGAATTTGAAATCAACCCATTGATGGTCTTTGATGAGGGAGAAGGAGCATTAGCCGTTGATATGAGGCTCATGTTAAAAGAAGGAAAATCCAGCGACCTTCTGCAGCCATCAGAAAGATCAATGAAATTGAAATCATCCCACTGATGCTTTGATGCAGTTTGAGATAAATATTTGTTGATTAAATAAATTTGAAGGGTATCACCCTTCAGCACTTTTTATTTTATGCATTATTCCATGGAAAAACATGCTTCGATTTTATTTTATTTCATGAAAAAACTGGATTCAATTGTTTCTACATTTTTTTCATTCTGATTTTTTTTGTTTTTAGTGTTCACCCTCCCTTTTATTATGCTTATTTCAAACATTCCCCAACAAAGAAATATTGAACTGAGATCATGTTTTCAAAAGATTTTATAAAAAAAATTATTTTCGGGGCGTTTTTTTGTTAAGAGTATCCTTCTAAAGGAACCCTCTGAAATTTAATAATATTATAAACTTAAATATCATGTTAAATAAAGATTAATAAGATAAATGAAAAGTTAAATAGAAAATTAAGCTAACGAGCAATTGAATGTCACAATACGGACTGAGGGAAAAAATATGACAGAAGCTGAAAATAAAGAGTTGGGAAATGAACTTGAGAAACTTCAAATGGAAAAGGAAGAGTTGATAGAACAGATCCGTGAACTTGACAGATTGAAGATCGAGAAGCTAACCAAGGAAAATGAGGACCTTGAAAAAAAGGTTGAATGGCTTGATAAAGAAAATAAAAAGGCTGAAAGGGAAAAGGATAACTTCTTAAGACAGGTGAAAAATTCCAGGCGGAAAAAATGGTACAACAGTCTTAAAATGATAAGTATCATTGGAGTAATGGATCTTCTGATAATTCCACTTGTTGTTTTTCTCCTTGGACTTCACATGCAGTGGATATTCATAGGAATGGGTATTGTAACCTTCTTTGGAATACTGCTCGTTGCAAACTACATGTCAGGAACTTCGCCCTTCGACACAGGAGAGGTGCGAAAAGCTCTTACAGGTGCATTTATAACAGTGTATTTAACATTTGTGCCCATTGTAACCTTTGAAGGAGCTAAGATAACTGGAACTTCAGCAAACACCGTTGTAACCAACTTCACATGGATCGTTGGAGCCATAGTCATATTCTACTTCGCATCAAGGACAGTAGAAGCCTACGTGAATGGTAAGGGTAAATAAACAGAGGTTACCCAAATAGATGCAAATGTAGAAAGAACCAAACCTTCTACAACCCTATTTTTTTTATAATATAATTCCTTTTAAAAAGATTTAAATTGAAGGAACAAACTACTTAAAGAAATAAAGGCACTATCAATGTCTAAAAAAAAATATATTAGCACCAATAACTTTGGGTAGCCTTACAGGTGCACTTTTTTCTCTTTTTTCAACCTACGCAGATCTTTCAGGTATTGGAATACTACTGTCCAATGTTGTAGCAGGTTTCACTGCAAACTACGTTGCAGAATCAAAGGATGACTACATTCTTGTAGGTGGAGTCAGTGGCACAATATCCAGTGTGTTGATGGTTGCAATAGATCTGTTCCTACCAAAAAGTCCATGGGGCTTCGTCAATCTCAGTGTTTTTGGATTCCTCTCTGTGGCTGTGTCCATCAGCGGTGGTGGCTTTTTACTTGGAGCCCTTGGGATTCATAGTGAAAAGGTATTTCGCATGAGGAGTATCATAGATTAAAAAAAAGAATTTTTAAATTTTAAGGGTTCTAACTTGAATTACTTCAAGGTTTCATTCCCTCAATCCGGTTTCAAGGATGTCATTTATCCAATCCTGCTGCACTCTCACCTGCAAGGTAACCTGTTGAAAAGGCTTCCTGGAGGTTGTAACCACCTGTAGGTGCACAGAGATCTATTAACTCACCTGCAAAGTAAAGTCCAGAGCATATCCGGGATTCCATACTTTGAGGATCTATTTCTCTCTTTGAAATACCCCCACACGTTACCATGGCATTTTTAAGTGGCAAAGATCCTGTCACGGTTAAGGGCATTGATTTTAAGAGGTTGAGCAATGAATTTCTCTCTTTTTTACTTACCTGGTTGAGGCTTTTATTTGGATCAACCCCTACAAGTTCTAGAAACACTGGGATTAATCGGTTAGGCATTAAAAACTTCATAAAATTCTTAAGGTAAGTTTTTCCATGTGCCTCAAAGTCCTTTAAGAGTTCCTCTTCAAGGGCTTCCATTCCAGTTTCAGGTTTCAGATCCATGAAGAGCTGAACCTCTCCATCTTCAAGTGCCTGAACAACACTTCCACTGAGATCAAGAACTCCTGGCCCTGAAACTCCAAAGTGGGTGAAAATAAGATCTCCTTCACCAGAGGCAACCTTCTTTTTACCCCTCTTAAATTTAAGGCCAACCTTCTCAAGGGCTGTTCCCTGAAGATCCCATATCCATTTCTCCCTTGTTTTCAGGGGTACAGAACCTGGTTTTAATGGAACCACCTTGTGGCCAAGTTCGCTGACAATTCTGAAGCCGTCACCTGAGGATCCCGTTGCAGGGTAGGAAGCTCCTCCAGTTGCAAGAACAACACGGTGTGCCATGAATGAGTTGCTGTCAAAGTTCAGCTTGAAGGAGGGTCCATCACCTCCCAGAACATCCATATGGGAGAGCCTGTGATTGTAAAGAACTGAAACATTTGATTCTCTTAAAGACGATTTTAAAAGGTTCAGAACAGAACCTGCATCATCTGTAACCGGGAAAACCCTGCCTCCCTCTTCAACCTTCAGATCCAGGCCGCGGGATTTGAAGAATTCCATTGTGTCCCTGTTTGAAAATGTTTTGAAGGCTGATCTTAGAAATGAACCCTTTTTACCGAATTTTTTCAGAAAGTCCGTGGTATCTGCAGTGTTTGTGAGGTTACATCTACCACTTCCGGTTATGAGAAGTTTTTTACCGAGTTTATCGTTTCTCTCAACGAGCACCACATTTTTTTTAAGTTCTGCTGCGCGGATTGCAGCCATCATACCTGCAGGTCCCCCTCCAACAACAGCCACATCATATGTTTTCACGTTTAAATCCCTCTACACATTTATTGTTAATTTTTTTACTGTAATTGATGTTGATAATAAAATTCAAATGATAAAATTTGGTATTTAATTTAATATTTGATTTAAAAGTAGTTCTAATTCCGTGTTAACAGTTAGTATAATAAAAAAAAAATGATTTAAAAGGTTTGAACTCCATTTAAGGAGTTTACCTTTTTACGGTGTTAACCGCCTTCTGTCCCTTGGGAAGAGCACTGTTTCCCTTATGTTCTTTGCACCAGTCAGGCACATTGTGAACCTTTCTGCTCCAAGTCCCCAGCCAGCATGTGGCGGCATTCCATATTCGAATGCTGCAAGGTATCTGCTGAAGGAATCTGGGTTGAGGCCCTGTTTTTTGATCTTCTCAAGGAGCAGGTCGTGCTGGTGCACCCGCATTGCTCCTGAAGATATTTCAAGGTCCTTGTACATCAAGTCGAAAGCACAGCTCTTTTCTGGGTCTTCAAATCCAGGCATTACGTAGAATGGTTTTATGGATGTTGGCCATTCTGTTATGAAGTAGTAATCATCCATAACTTCTCCAAGGGCTTTTTCAGCTGCCCTTGAAAGGTCTTCTCCGTGTCTCATTGCAACTCCCTTGGAGTTGACTATGTCAATGACCTCGTCGTAGGTCACACGTTTGAATGGGGTTTCTGGTACCTCTAACTCCACTTCAAGGGTTTTGAGGGCGTCTTCACAGTGTTCTTTAACGTCAGTGATTGCCTTGCACACCAGTTCCTCAAGTATGTTCATTGCATCCTCATTGTCTGTGAAGGCTGTTTCCACATCTATGGATATTGCTTCGTTTAGGTGTCTGAGGGTGTCGTGTTCCTCTGCACGGAATATAGGTGCTATTTCAAATACCTTGTCGAAACCTGAACCCATCATCATCTGCTTGTAGAGCTGTGGGCTCTGACCAAGGAATGCTTCCCTCTCGAAGTAGGTTATTGGGAAGAGTTCTGTACCTCCCTCTGTTGCAGATGCAACGAGTTTTGGAGTGTTGATTTCAAGGTATCCTCTGGATTCCAGGAAGTTTCTTATTGAATGGAACATCCTGCTTTTTATCTTGAATATTGCACTGACGTTGTGTTTTCTAAGGTCTAAGAACCTTGAATCAAGTCTTGTGTCAATTTCGGCGTGGGTGTTACCTGTTGTGTCAAGGGGTAAGGGCAGTTTGGATTCGTTTAGGAGTTTTATTTCCTCCGGAATGATTTCAACACCGTTTGGTGCTTTTCCTGATTCCTGAACCAGTCCTCTGACTGCGAGTACTCCTTCTTTTTTGAGTTTCTTGATCTCCTCAAAGAGTTCTGGTGAAACCTTTTTACTTGGAGCTGTTATCTGTATCAGCCCATCCCTATCCCTTAAAAGGACGAATATTATTCCACCGAGGTCTCTTATCTCGTGTACCCATCCCATGAGCACTATCTCTTCACCGTTTATCTCGGGTTTAACGTTTTTTGTGTAGTGAGTTCTTCTCCAGTTTTCCAATGAATCTGTCAATGTAATTCACCTCTAACAAATGATCTAAAACCATTTTTAAGTCTTTTAAATGATTTTATAAATTTAAATAGTTCATGAAGTGTTTCATCAAGTATCCTTCAAGTTAAAACTCTTAGCAACATTCAATCTGCAGAATTTTTTTTATAAAAAAATTTTTATAAAAATCTCAAAAGAATATGAAATATTCTATCAATAGTTTATCCCAACCAGTATATAACCAATTGCAGTAAATAAAAATAGAACTCAAGATTCTTCTTCAACCATCATTTCTTTAATTATTCCTATTTATATCAGTTTATAATTCTGAATATGGTTTAGAAAGGAGAGATACCAAATATAGGTTAAAGTTGCAAGATCTTTGCATTACTTCAATCTTTCTTGCTCCTTCCCATGATCCAGACGTTTTTTGAAGGACTCTGCATGTGCATATAGGCCCTCGTACTCTGCAAGATCAATGATAACATCCTTAAGACTTAGAACTCCCTTTTCTGATAGTCTTTGTACAGTTGGTTTCTTTATGAAGGATTCTGTAGAGAGTCCTGAGTACATCCTGGCACAGCCAGATGTTGGGAGAACATGGTTGGTTCCAGAGCCGTAGTCCCCTGCTGCAACAGGTGTGAGCTGGCCTAAAAATATTGATCCAGCATTAGTTATGGATTCCAGCTGTTTTTCAGGGTTTTCAGTTGTGATTATAAGGTGTTCGGGACCGTAATCATTTGAAAAGTCAACTGCCTCTTCAATGGATTCTGTTAAGACTATCCTACCGTACTTCTGGAGGGATTCAGTTATGATCTCACTGCGCTCCATGGATCCGATTTTCTCCTGAATTTCAGCATTGACTGCCTCTGCAGTTTCCATGGAATCTGTTACAAGGACTGATGCTGCGTTTGGGTCGTGCTCTGCCTGGGCCATCATGTCAAGTGCAACGTACTCGGGATTGGCAGTTTCATCTGCGATTATGAGAACCTCTGATGGACCTGCAGGAAAATCAATATCCACTGCCCCGTAAACCATTTTCTTTGCTGCTGTGACGAATACGTTTCCGGGTCCAACTATTTTATCAACCTTTGGTATGGTTTCTGTTCCATAGGCCATTGCAGCCACTGCTTGGGCACCTCCAACCATGTATATTTCATTAATACCTGCTATGCTTGCTGCTGCAAGGATTATGTCACTGACAGTGCCGTCTGGCTGGGGAGGGGTGCAGCATATAACCCTTTTAACACCGGCCATCTTTGCAGGTATCACTGTCATGAGTATGGTTGAGGGGTATATGGCCCTGCCACCTGGAATGTAGCATCCAACTGAGTCCAGGGGCCTGATTATCTGCCCGGCGTTTATGCCTTCATCAACCTCAATTGACCATTCTTCAGGTATTTGAGCCTTGTGAAACTTTTTTATATTTTTTGAAGCCTTTTTAAGGGCATTTAAAACCTTATCCTCAATGTTGAAGTTTTTCTTGTTTATTGATGATGATTCAACCCTTAGATCTTCAAGTTTAACCTTGTCAAACTTTTCTGTGTAGTGTTTAAGTGCCTCATCACCCCTGTTTCTCACATCATTGATTATATCACCAACGATGCCTGCAACATCAGCATCATCAAGTTCTGAACGTTTTAAAAGTTCATCCCTTTTTTTATCAGTTAATTCTATGATTTCCATGGTACCACAACTTGATTTAACTATTATTATTAAACTATTATTATAAAATAAAGCTTGAATGATATTTGAAATAGATTTTTTTAAATTGATCTTATGTTGGTACAATTGTTGTACTGCTAATTTTATGTAGCTTCTAAATTTAATATGTAACCCTGATCTGATTTTTTTTAGTGAATTAAATGGTTAGAAAATATTGTGAATTAGGGGATTACATTGGTTGATGAAACTGAACTTCATTTTTAAGGTAGATTCCAATCAATATATCCTAATTCCAAAGGTATCTAATTGATCCGTTCTTAAGAAATCAACCAGTGATCTATACTCCTTCATTCATTATAGAACTTCCTGTTTACATGAGTATATTACTAATTATGGTTGAATTGTTATTTAGGTTCTCTTAACTCCTCTTAATCCACAACACATAAAATTTTTACCTACAAAAACTTTATCTGTAATAGATACTAAAGATCGTATTGGCATGAAAATACTTGTTAATATTGAACAAATAGTCCTTATTGCTTCTTTTATAGATGTACGGTACCAAGGTATATATAACATGCCCAAATGAATCTTAATAATTAAATTAAGGAAAATGTAAGAGGTGTCTGGTAAATATGTACAAGGATGAGCTCATACAACTGCATCAGTTTCTGGTATACGTTTTGAAGTATCTTGATGATGAATATGAAGTGAAAGATGAGTGCAAGGAGTACCTCTGTCTTCATATAAGCCCCCACCACATTCACAGAACTAAAGCCGAACATAAACACGCTATTTTCGTATTATCCAGTGCAATTTCTGAGATAATTGCAAACAACAATGGTGGAAGTTCTTCAAACATCTCAAACGGTCTTGCAGAGCTTGTAAAACGATCAAAGAAGGAATTGCTCAAATTCCAGGATGAAAATTCTCTGAAGTATCAGAAAGAAAAAGTAAAACTTTAATTGCTTTAAAATAAGTTTGAAGGTGTAAAAAGGATTCAGGTTAATTTAATCATCACGCTAATCATTATCATTCATTATCCCACGTTATTATAAGTATCTTAATTGTAAACCATGAATAACGTGATGATTTGAAACTCTGATAACATCATTTATATTTAAAACAAATGTTCTGTAAGTTCTTAAAATCCATTTATAAGCTTAAAATCTCTATAAGTTTTGTTCCATACATATATTTAAACCCTTATTTTAATTATCATCTTTATTTAAATCTATTTAATAAATGATCCTCTATAAATCGTTTTTATAAGTTTTTACATATTCCCTACAGATTTAGAGTGAGGCAGTTTCCATTCCACTCCTTCGAAGGAGTGTCCCTCAACCCATTGTTACAGCACCTATAAATATTTATTAAGAATATACTAATTTAAAAAGCCAATTCATTGATGTTTGTTTTAAAAAAATGGATGTACTACCATGAAAGCTATAAAAAATATGGTATGCTTGGTTGATGGAGAGCACTACCTTCCCGTCACAAAATCAGCACTGGACACACTTGACAGCCTTGAACACAACGAAATCGTTGCAGTTGTTTTTATAGGAGGTACAGAAAAGCTAAGGGAAGACTCAGAGGAGGGTGTTGTTGAAAAACTTGGAAGACCAGTTCACTTCGGTGAAGACCCCCACAAAATACCCTACGAAACAATAATCGAAGTTGTGAGGGATTACGACGCTGATGTGGTCATGGATCTGAGTGATGAACCCATAGTTGATTACTCAAAGAGGTTCAAGATTGCATCACTTGTTCTTGACATGGGAGTGCCCTACGAAGGCCCTGATTTCAAGTTCTACCCACTTTCAGAGCATGATGTGCTGAAAAAACCATCCCTCAAGATCCTTGGAACTGGAAAAAGGATAGGGAAAACCGCAGTATCTGCATACGCAGCTAGACTCATACACAAAGAGAATTACAACCCCTGTGTGGTTGCAATGGGACGTGGAGGTCCTGAAGAACCTGAGATAGTTCACGGCGACAAGATCGAAATAACACCCGAGTACCTAATGGAACAGTCCGATAAGGGAGTTCATGCAGCATCTGATCACTGGGAAGATGCACTTATGAGCCGTATTTTAACCATAGGATGTAGAAGATGTGGTGGTGGAATGGTTGGGGATGTTTTCATAACCAACATGAAGAAGGGAGCCCAGCTTGCAAATGAGGTTGATGCAGACTTCGTTATAATGGAGGGAAGCGGTGCAGCCATACCCCCAATAAAAACAGACAAACACATAGTTCTTGTGGGGGCAAACCAGCCAATCATAAACATCGAACGATTCTTCGGCCCATACAGGGTTAAAATGGCAGATCTTGTGGTTGTAACCATGTGTGAAGAGCCAATGGCAAGTCCAGAGAAGGTGAAACGCATCGAAGAGTATATAAAGGATATAAATCCAGATGCAACAGTCATATCCACTGTCTTCAGGCCAAAACCCCTTGGAAACATCAACAACAAGAACGTTCTCTTTGCAACAACTGCCCCAGATTCCATAAAGGACGTGCTCATTGAGCACCTTGAAGATAATTACGGCTGTAAAGTGGTTGGAACAACCCCCTACTTATCAAACAGACCATTACTTCAGAAAGACATTGAGAAGTACATAGATGAAGCTGATGTGATGCTCACCGAGCTTAAGGCAGCTGCAGTTGATGTTGCAACCAAGGACGCACTGAAAGCAGGACTTGAAGTTGTTTACTGCGACAACATACCTCAAGTGATTGATGGAGACTATGAAAACCTTCCAGATGCCATAATAAAGGTTGTTGACAGTGCAATAGAACATTTCAATGAAAATCCGTGATCAACATCATTCGATTTTTTTTGAAATCCTGTTTTTAATTTTTTATTCAAGGATTAGGTTATTTCAATTATTTTTTTCTTGATTAGTTTCATGGTGTCAGAAATTGATGAACACCATGATAAGATGCAAACCAAGATAACTATTTCATTTGTACACCTCACACAATGAAAGCCCTACCACTAAAAAACCCCTCTAACCACAAACTATTTATAGAACCTCTAACCCATCGATAAACTACAAGAGACTAGGAGATGATAATGTGGCACAATTAGGTGGACAAGGCCAACAGCTTATAATATTACCAGAAGATACTTCAAGGCTTCTGGGAAGAGATGCTCAGAGAATGAACATAATGGCAGGTAAAGTACTTGCAGAGACCGTCAGAACAACATTAGGTCCTAAAGGAATGGACAAAATGCTTGTGGACGGACTTGGAGATATTGTTGTAACAAACGACGGTGTGACCATCCTTAAAGAAATGGATATCCAGCACCCTGCAGCAAAAATGCTGGTTGAAGTTGCAAAAACCCAGGAAGATGAAGTGGGCGACGGAACAACAACAGCAGTCATAATCGCAGGAGAACTCCTCAAAAAAGCAGAAGCTCTTCTTGAACAGGACATACACCCAACAGTCATTGTGATGGGTTACAGGAACGCAGCAGCAAAGGCACAGGAAATCCTCAACAACATTGCAATTGACGCAGCTGACAGAGAAACACTCAAACAGGTTGCAATGACTGCAATGACAGGAAAAGGAACCGAAACTGCAAGGGAACCATTAGCAGAGCTCATAGTCAGTGCTGTTAAACAGGTTGAAGAAGACGGTGAAATAAACAAGGACAGCATACACATACAGAGGATCCAGGGAGCAACAGTGGCTGAATCTGAAATAGTCAACGGTGTCGTCCTTGACAAAGGTAGGTTAGACCCATCCATGCCAAAAGAAGTGCAGGATGCTAAGATTGCACTCCTCAAGTACCCAGTTGAAGTTAAAGACCTTGAAACTGACGCTAAGATCAATTTAACAGATCCATCACAGATGCAAGCCTTCATCGAACAGGAAGAACAGATGATCCGTGACATGGTTGACAAGATCATTGCAAGTGGTGCAAACGTACTCTTCTGCCAAAAGGGAATCGACGACCTTGCACAACATTATCTTGCAAAAGCAGGAATACTTGCAGCTAAAAGGGTCAGAAAATCCGACATAGAAAGGCTGGAAAAGGCAACAGGCGCAAAGGTTGTAACCAACATCGACGACCTCACCCCTGAAGACCTTGGTGAAGCAGGCCGCGTACACGAGAAGAAGATATTCGACGAGCTCATGATCTTCATAGAAGACTGCAAGGATCCAAAGGCAGTGTCCCTCATACTCAGGGGAAGCACAAAACACGTTGCAGAAGAAGTTGAAAGAGCAGTTGAAGATGCGTTAGGTGTTGTTTCAGCAACAGTTGAAGATGGACAGGTTGTTGCAGGTGGAGGTGCACCTGAAATAGCAATATCCAAGGGATTAAAGGACTACGCTGACACAGTAAGCGGTAGGGAACAGCTTGCAATATCTGCATTTGCAGAGGCACTTGAAGTTGTACCAAAGACCCTGGCTGAAAACGCAGGTCTCGACAGCATCGATGCACTCGTGGACCTCAGGTCTGCACACGAAAAATCCCCATACATGGGACTGAACGTGTTCAAAGGCGATGTAACAGACATGAAAGCTGCAAACGTCATTGAACCAAAACGTGTTAAAAAGCAGGCCATACAGTCTGCAGCAGAAGCAGCAGAGATGATCCTCAGGATCGATGATATGATAGCATCCTCCAAATCTGGACAGCCAAGCCCAGAGGAAATGGCAGCTGCTGGAATGGGCGGAATGCCTGGTGGAATGCCACCAATGTAATTTGGGATACATTATCCCATCTTTTTACTTTTTTTAAGACAATTAACTCCTTCTAAAATTATATCCATAAATTCTATAGCTAAAAATCCTGTTTTCTAAAGCCTGAATCTTTTTATAAAAAAAATCTTTTAAATATTGTATTTTGATGTTTCCCTTAAAAAGGTAAAAAATGTTTAATGATACCATTTACATAAATATAATATTGATCATGATATTTGCAATCTAAAAGCACCAATCCCAAAAGGATGATCCATCATAACAATAGTTTCTATCAATAATAATCACTTTTTGTAGCTGAATTTTATCTTCAATAGTTTTTCGTGACCTTGTTATAGAAATTGAACTTTTTAATGAGTAATAAATATTTTTTAAGGAACATGAGCTCTTTTTAAGAACATGAGCTCTGACCCAAAAGGGTTGGTGTATCCTTGCAGGAATACAAGATATTCGTTAAAAAAATTGGACTTGTGGGTGTAAGCAGCATACTTGCAAGTTTAAGTCCCCTAGTTTTACTTCCAATTTTAAGTCAGGACCTGACAGCATCCCAGTACGGTGCATGGAACCAGTTCATAGTCACCATGACCATAATCCCTGCTATAGCATCATTGGGGTTGCCCTACACCATGGTCAGATACCTTGCAGCCGCAGAGGATCAGGGGGAGATAAGGGAAGTTTTTTATTCCCTGGGATTTGCAGCCCTCTTTGGAAGTTTAGCTGTTTCAATACTCATACTCCTACTCGGAAGGCCCATTGCAAACCTGCTCTTTGAGGGCAACTACCTCATCAGTGTGATCCTATCCCTGGTCATATTTTTGAATGGTTTGATACTGCTCTTTTTTGATTACTTCAGAACCTTCCAGGAGATGAAAACTTACTCCATCTTCACATTCGCCCAGGCGTATCTGATGGTGATCCTGGTTGCGATCTTCATTTCAATGAGCTACGGGATTGTTGGAGCTGTGATTGCAGTGCTGATAACTCAGATCATCACGTTCGTTATAATGTACCTGCCCATACTCTCCAGGATCGGCTTCAAGATCCCTGAATTCAATAATCTAAGGGAATATTTGAACTTCGGACTACCAACCATACCCAGCAACATATCATTCTGGGTTCTGGACATAGCAGACCGTTACGTTATCGGGTTGCTCCTTGGACTGTCCTTCGTTGGTTACTACTCTGCAGGTTACCTCCTTGGAAACATCATATCCCTAATATTATCACCTTTCTACACAGTTCTTCTTCCAATTCTATCAAAGTACTACGCCCAGAACCGTGTACATGATGTGAAACGCCTTTTGAACCATTCCATAAAGTTTTTCCTTATGGTTTCAATTCCAACATTCTTTGGACTCACGGTTATGGCAAAGCCCATATTGAACATCCTTTCAACACCTGAGATAGCATCAAATGGTTACATAGTGGTTCCCATCATCGCCCTTGGAGGTATCTTCTTTGGAGTTTACGGTATAATCTCCCAGATCGTTGTTCTCGAACATAAAACCAGGATAACTGGAAATATATGGATCATCTCTGCAGTGTTGAACCTTGTGCTGGATGTTACACTGGGTTTCAGATTCGGGATCATTGGAGTGGCATTCACGACCCTTTTAGTCTACATATTTTCCTTTCTCCTAACTGTGTTCTACTCATTCCGTTACATCCGATGTACATTTTACTTTGGCTTTCTTACAAAGAGCATAGGGGCATCGATTCTAATGGCAATTGCACTCATACTCCTGAATCCCCAGAGACCATTAAACATAGTTCTTGCATCTGTTGCAGCCTTCATAATGTACATCATCATCCTCAGGTTGATCGGAGGTATAAGGGATCATGAACTGGTTTTTTTCAAGAGTGTTGCCATTGATGTTCTTGAAAGTATTGCAAAGCCATTTAAAAAACTATAAAACACCTCTAAAAAAGTCACTACAAAGATCGTAAAGATTTAGATAGTAAATTAGATAAAAAATATAACACAGATAAAAAGTTAAATGTTGATCGTAACTTAAGGGATGTGTAATTCTATGTTTGGAAGAAAAGACTCAAATATTGAAGATGTAACCTGTGAAGAAGCTTTTAAAATGATAAAAGAAAACAAGGATGAACATGATTTTGTTATTCTGGATGTGAGAACACCTGGAGAGTACGCTGAGGATCATCTTGAGGGTTCCAGAAACCTTGACTACAACTCCCCTGACTTTACAAGCAAGCTTGAGGGGATGGATAAAAACGACACCTACATAGTTTACTGCAGATCAGGTGTAAGAAGCCGTAATGCAGCTAATATCATGAGTAAAGTTGGATACAATAAAATTTACAATGTTCTTGGAGGAATAATGGAATGTAAAGCTAAAGGAATGAAGGTAGTAAGATGATCCCCAAATGATCTTAATTACATAAATTAATGATCCGGAATTATCTTTAGTTGTTGATCCAATTTTTAATTATTTATTTAATATAAAACAGGATTATCTAATTCTAACAAGGTATTTACGTCTAAGAATAATTTTACAGTAAGATTTTTTTATATATAATTGAAATGTTTTTTAAAAAAAGCCTGAAAATAATGAAATTCCAATAAAATCCGTATAAAATAAATAAAAAAGGGGGTTTAAGCTGATTTTAAAATCAGCGGGACATTATGTGCACTGCAGCGGTTCCACCGGTTCCACCTATGTTATGGGTCATACCAATTTCAGCGCCGTCGATCTGTCTTTTACCTGCTTCTCCACGAAGCTGCCATACGATTTCAGCGGCCTGGGCAATTCCAGTTGCACCTAATGGGTGTCCTCTGGCTTTGAGACCTCCAGATGGGTTCACTGGTATTTCACCGTCACGTCGGGTCATTCCATCTTCAATTGCAGGTCCGCCCTGTCCCTTCTCAACGAATCCAAGGTCCTCTATTGCAAGGAGTCCGTTTATACTGAAGCAGTCGTGTACCTCAACAAGATCTATGTCCTTAGGTGTCATGCCTGCCATTTCGTAGGCTTTCCTGGATGCATGGATGGTTGAGTCTATGGTTGTTATGTCCCTTCTGTCGTGGAGTGCTATTGTTCCTGATGCCTGTGCAGATGCTTTTATGTAGACTGGTGTGTCTGTGTATTTCTTTGCATCCTCTGCTGGGCAGAGTATGACACCTGCAGCTCCGTCTGAAACTGGTGAACAGTCAAGGAGTGTTAAGGGGTCTGCAACCATACTGGAGTTTAGGACCTTGTCCACTGTTATCTCCATTGGGAACTGTGCAAGGGGGTTATTTACAGCGTTTTCATGGTTTATAACTGAAACCATTGCAAGCTGTTCCCTAGTTGTTCCGTACTCCTTCATGTGACGTCTTGCCATCATTGCGTAGAGTGATGGGAATGTTACTCCCTGCTGTGCCTCCCATTCCTGGTCAGAGGCAGTTGCAATTGCTGGGGTTGGATCAACAACATCTGTCATCTTTTCAACACCAGCAGATATCACGATATCATGGAATCCTGATGCAACAGCCATTATACCGTTACGTAGTGCTAATCCTCCTGATGCACAGGCTGCTTCCACACGTGCACAGGGTATTGGTGTGAGTCCTGAATGGTCTGCTATCAGTGAAGCTATGTGTTCCTGACCAACAAAAAGACCTGCAGACATGTTACCCACGTACATTGCATCCAGATCGTCTCCTTCAATATTTGCATCTTCAATAGCTTTCATTCCTGCTTCAGCTATCAGATCCCTGAATGATTTGTCCCATAGTTCTCCAAATTTGGTCTGTGAGACCCCTATAATTGCGACATCTCTCAAATGAATTCCTCCATTTAATTTAGTGATTAAACTAACTTTTTGAAACGATTTTATTTAAAATAATTTTTCTTGAACTTCAAAATATTAGATGATTCCCTTTAGGAGATGATTCCCCTTAGGACATCCTTATTTTACCCTTATATTTAGCGTAAACTGCGTAATCAACGTAGCTCTTCTTTGCAACAAGTTCTTGTACCTTTGGAGCATTTTCCCTTACTTCGTCTATTCTGTCGTTGACTGTTATGCTGAATGCATCACTTCCAGCTCCGGAACCGTATGAAACTGCCATGATCCTGTCACCTGGTTTGGCAATGTCCAGAACTGCTGCAAGTCCCAGAGGTGTTGCTCCAGAGTAGGTGTTACCTATGAATGGTGTTAAGAGTCCTGTTTTGTACTGTTCCTCGTTGAATCCGAGTTTTCTGGCCGCCCTTATGTAGAATTTTCCATTTGGCTGGTGGAATATCACATGGTCGTAGTCAGAAGCTTCTGTTCCCATCTTCTCGAAGAGACCCTTTGCTCCAGATAGAACGTGTTTGAAGTAGGCTGGTTCTCCTGTGAACCTTCCACCATGTTTTGGGTAAGGTCTTCCCTCACGCCTGTAGAAGTCTGGCGTGTCTGTTGTGAAACTGTAGGTTCCTTCAAAGTCTGCAACAGTGTTCTCCTTTCCTATGATGTATGCTGCTCCACCTGCAGATGCTGTGTATTCAAGAGCATCTCCTGGAGCTCCCTGGGCCGTGTCTGCACCTATTGCAAGGCCGTATTCAACTATGCCTGAATCAACAAGCCCCATAGCTGCCTGCATTCCTGCAGTACCTGCTTTACATGCAAATTCCAGGTCTGCAGCAGTTAGTGCAGGCGTGGCTTCAATTGCCTCTGCAACAATTGTTGCTGTTGGTTTAACAGCATACGGATGAGATTCTGATCCAACATAGACTGCTCCAATTTGTTTAGGGTCTATCATTGCCCTTTTAAGTGAGTTACGTGCTGCTTCCACAGATATTGTTGCTGTGTCTTCATCTGGAGCTGGCACTGATTTTTCGTTAACAACGAGTCCTCTTGAAATTGCCTTGGGGTCATCTCCCCAGACCTTTGCTATTTCTTCAACTTTTATCCTGTATGAAGGTATGTAAACTCCATATCCTACAATTCCTGACATTTGATATCACCGTTTGAAATGGTTTATACAATCAGTTGATTCTTTCAATTTCAAAAAAATTGATTTTTTTTATAATTGATTTTATTGAAATTTTTTATAAATAGTTATTTTCTATAGATAACTATTACTATTTATATTGATACTGTTTTTTCAGTTTAAAATTCTATCAGTCATCCAAAAAATTGGATTTAAAATTTGTTTTATTTAATTTTATTTTTTATGTTGGCTCTTCTTAAAAATATAAATTACGATCTGAAGCCTTATGAAATATAAAAATTTCATAAGAGGGGAATGATTAATTTATAGAGTTACGTAATTATTTTTTTAAGAAGTTGAGTACATTGTCACTAACGTTGTACATCTTTAATTGGAGTACAATTTATAATAATTTATAATTATAAAAACATTGTTAAATTGTATTTATAAATTTTGTTATTACTTATTTGTGTAGATTATATTTAAAAAAGAAGGATTTAAAATGGATTTAAAGGCTAAGGATAAAATGAGAAATGATATATGGGAAACCTTGGAAAACATGGAGGTATCCCAATCCAAGAAATGGTTGCATGGAAGGATCCCAAACTTTCCAGGATCCCAAAGGGCAGCGGCACTCCTGAGAGCCACTGATGAATGGGAGGATACAGAGGTTATATTTTCAAGCCCTGACACGGCCCAAAAAATGGTTCGTGAATATGCGCTATTAGATGGGAAGGTTCTCATAATGGCATCCCCCAACCTGGAGCATGGTTACCTTCACATTGACCCAAAAGCTGCAGAGGGGAATGAAAAATCTGCTTCAACCAAGGAGGGTGCATTCAAGTTCAGCAGCCAAGTGAAGAGATTTCCAAGGGTGGATATGGTTGTGGAGGGATCAGTTGCTGTGGATCTGGAGGGAGGTCGGCTTGGGAAGGGTAAAGGATATGGTGATAGGGAAATAACCCATCTTTTCTGTGAAAATGCCATTGATGATGGGACTCCAATTGTAACAACGGTTCATGAGATTCAGATCGTTGCTAGGGTTCCAAAGGAATCTCATGACAGACCTATAAACATGATCGTGACGCCAGAGAGGATCATCAGGCTTTAAAAAGGATTTTATCACAACTTACTGATCAATGCAATAAATTGGTTCCAATCAACGCGTTCTACAAATGAAAGGTCTACCTTACTTTTGAGGATTATTTCATTGAATTTATCCTGAAAATCCTCTTTTTTAAGGGTTTTAAGGGTTTCGCCGGTTTTTAATTCTTCAACTTCAATTATAGAGTTTTTAAGTAATTCCTCAGAACCCTCACTCTCTGTAAAATCTTTTACAGCATCCATGTCAAAATTTAGTGGTTCATCAACATTCGTATCCTTGTAATAAAAATCTTTAAGCATGTTTTTTTGAGATACGAATTTATAAAGGAGTATTAGATACTCTTGAAGTTCCTGTAGCTGGTAGGGATTTAAGTCCATTTTTGATCTCTCCAAGGATATCCTTGTTCTACCCATTATAAATATTTTAAAAATGTCAGCCCATAATTCCTGTTTTAACTTTAAACAACCTAAGATTTGAAAACTTGCAAAAAAAAGGTAGTTGTCATTATAAATGTAAAAGGGCCATTATTGCAGAAGGAATAATATTGCAGAAAGAATATTATTATTTAAAAAAAGGTTGAAGAAAATTCGTGTATTCAACCTTGAATTCCGTCAAGCCTCTCGCGAAACTCCTTTCTGTGGCGTTTTTCCTCGTCCAGAATATGTTTCAAGACACCCACAACTTCTTCATCATCAATTATCTCAATTTGATGGGTGTAAATCTCTATTCCATCAGATTCAAGTTTTATCTGGCGTTTCAGCTGACTTTGAAGGTTTTCCTCCCCAAAATCAAGTTCCCTGTGTTCCATGGTTGGTTTTCCACCACGTTTGGTTATGAGGTCTGCAAGCCACCACATGTGCCGCATTTCATCAACTGCTATGGCCTCTGTCACCCTGCTTGGATCACATTCATCCATCAAAAAAGAGTTCTGGGTGTATATCATGGAGGCCTCAAGTTCTCTTACAAAATCTTCATTCAAAAGAGTTATGATCTCCTTTTTCTCCAATTTAAAAACCCCTTTGTATTTTTAGAGATTATTTGGACTTGAATTCAATATACCTCACTTTGTATCACACTTTGCAGGTTATTATGAAGATTGTTTTATGATTATTTTTTTTGTAGCTTCCAGCTAATTTATTTATCCATTCAGTGTGCTGGTCATTTTGAGTTATGTTGATCATTTGGAACATTCAATTTCTTTCTTTTTTATGTATGCAAGGCCCTGAAATATTGCAACCAGCTTCCCATTATCATTC
Organism: Methanobacterium congolense; assembly: GCF_900095295.1. Lineage (NCBI taxonomy): Archaea > Methanobacteriati > Methanobacteriota > Methanobacteria > Methanobacteriales > Methanobacteriaceae > Methanobacterium > Methanobacterium congolense. The sequence continues at coordinate 956,902 of NZ_LT607756.1, read as the reverse complement.
TTTATCTCAACTGTGTAGGTTCCAAGTTTGTGGTTTCTGGATATCTCCCTGGCCTCTGCAATTAATGCACCTTCCTTAGCTGCATTCATGAAGGAAATATCTGCATTTATGGCTACTGTAACCTTTCCATGGGAGTTTGATGCCACTGCAAAGGTGAAGTCTGCAAGTGTGAATATTGCACCACCGTGCACAGTGCCTATGCCATTTAAATGTTCCTTAGATATTTGCATTCTGGATTTTGCATAGCCTTCACCTGCTTCAAGAAGCTCGATACCCAGAAATTCTGCAAACCTGTCCCTTTTAAAGAATCGCTTTAAATCTTTCTCCAACACATAGACCACTTCATTTTTTTGATTTTTTTTAGAAAGTATTGATTAATATAATTTCTATTTCAAAATTTTCTTAAAATTTTTTCTTAAAATTTTCATTATTAATTAAAGATTTTTTTTATAATATAATCGCTTTTAAAAATAAATGATTAAGTCTACTATTGATTTTAAAAAAGATAAATAATTAGTTTTACTTAATAATTCTATTTAATTTAAGCTTAGTTTATTAAAGACCACAGAACCTTCTTCCCCTCTTTTCAAGGTACCTCTGATGGTACTCCTCAGCACTCCAGAACTTCTCTGCAGGCAGGATCTGCGTCACGATAGGATCCCTGTAACGGTCTGAACTTTCTAATTCTTTCTTTGAAGTTATTGCAGCTTCCTTCTGCTCAGGGTTGTGGTAAAATATCACAGAACGGTATTGCTCCCCCACATCAGGCCCCTGACGGTTGAAGGTCGTTGGATCGTGTATATTCCAGAAAACCTCAAGAAGTTCTTTGTATGATACAACAGATGGATCGTAGGTAACCTCAACTGATTCAGCATGACCAGTTTTCCCTGAACAAACATCACGATAAGTTGGATTTTCAAGTTCACCACCTGTGTAACCAACTTCAGTATCCACAACACCCTTGATCTGTCTGAATGCCTGTTCAACTCCCCAGAAACATCCCCCTGCAAAGGTTGCCCTTTGAAATTTACCTTCTACAAGCTTTTCATCTGGCATTTGACCACCTACGATTTTTTTTAATTCATTTGTACTATTGAATCCATTGGTAGTGATTAGTTAGATAATTTATCATTTAGTTTTTTAATTCTAATTTTAATTCCCCTATTATTTGATATTATTTGATATATTGATATTTTACTCAAATTCACATACACATAACGAACATACTTTTTTTACGTAGCAATCTGTTTTAAATCATGTTCCTGAATTGGATTGTGAAATAATAATGTGAAATGGTTTTTAAATGATTCTAAGAACTGTGTTTAGATGTGAGATTACTTCTACGTCTTCCATAGAAGTAGTAAACAGCCAGTCCAATTAAAAGCCACACCAAGAATCTGAGGTGGGTTACAGTTGGGAGCTGTGTTATCAGAAATAGGCAGAAGACTATTGCGGCTGCAAGTACCAGGGGTACGAATGGACATTTGAATGGACGTTCAATATCAGGTCTCTGCCTCCTTAAAACTATGACTGCAGCTGAAACTATTGTGAAAGCTGCAAGGGTTCCTATGTTCACGAGTTCAACTATATCATTCAGGGGTAGAAAAGCTGCAAGTACGGATGCAACTGCACCAACCAGTATTATTCCATTTATTGGTGTTTTGAAGTTTTTATGAACTTTGGAGAAGGTTTTAGGCAGTAATCCATCCCTGGACATTGCAAAGAATATTCTAGTCTGTCCAAACATGTTGACAAGTAGCACAGAGGTTATTCCACAGAGTGCACCTACAGAAACTATTATGTCTGCCCAACGTATACCTACCTTTTCAAGGGCGTATGCCACAGGTGCAGCAGTTGTTTTGAATTCAAAGTAGGGCACCATTCCATTTAAAACAGCTGCAACTGCAATGTATAAAATTGAACTGATAATCAATGAGCCAACAATTGCCAGAGGAATGGTTCTCTGGGGTTTTTTAACCTCTTCAGCTGCAGTTGTGATAGCATCAAATCCAATGTATGCAAAGAATATTATTGCAGCACCCTTGAAAACTCCACTCCAACCGTAGGGCATGAATGGAGTGTAGTTGGTTGGGTTGATGTAGTTGACCCCTATCATTAGGAATATGAGTATGACTGCAACCTTTATGGTAACGATGACTGCATTGAAGTTGGAACTTTCCCTGGCACCCTTCACAAGTAACGCTGTTATTGAAGCTATGATCAAAACTGCGGGGAGATTTATGGCTCCTCCATTCAATCCAAAGGGATTTATCAGGGCTGGTGGGAGGTACAATCCCAACGTCATGAACACATGAACTATGTAACCTGACCATCCCACTGAAACCGCTGCAACTATGACCAGATACTCAAGGACAAGGTCCCATCCTATGATCCATGCCCATATCTCACCTAAAGTTACGTAGCTATAGGTGTAGGCACTCCCTGCAACAGGTACCATGGTTGCAAATTCAGCATAACAGAGAGCTGTGAAAAGGCATGCTGCACCTGCAACCATGAATGATATTATCAGCGCAGGGCCAGAGTAGTTTGCAGAAGCTATGCCAGTTAGTATGAATATTCCTGCACCTATTATGGCACCTATCCCCATTAAAAGCAGACCACCCGGTCCCAAAACCCTTTTAAGGCTTTTATCACCAGAACTTGCATCTAAAAGACTGCTTATGGGTTTTTTCCAGAATATCTTCCGAGTCATGATCACAGCCTTAACCAATGCCTAAATTCATGTTTTTGCAAAAAAAGAAATTTTTTTGGATTTTTGAATTGCAATTAAATTTTTTATAAACCCTCAGGATACCCAATTAAAATGATAATTTCAAGATTTTTAGTAGGCTTATATTTAATTCTGCATTTAGATCATTTCATTCATTTGATCTGGTGAAGGATACTGTAAATTTAGTCCCATTGGTTCTATCGAGCTGAATTTCACCATCCATCTGCATCACCAAACTGTTCACAAGCTTCAAACCCAATGATTTTGTGTTTTTAAAATCTATATCCTCTGGAAATCCTATTCCATTATCTGAAACCTTCATGAACACAGTACTCCCCTTTTTGCAGAGTTCAACTGTAATTTCTCCTATGTTTCCATTTGGAAATGCGTGCTTGAAAGTGTTTGTAACCAGTTCATTTAGGATAAGTCCACATGGAATTGCTGTTTCCACATCGAAGAGAACAGACTCCATCTTCTTCTTAACGTTGTCTGGATTTATCCTGTGATTGTAGGATAGGCTATCCACTAAATCAGACATGTACTGCTTAAAATCTATTTTTGACATGTTCTCTGATTTGTAGAGTTTTTCATGGACCATTGCCATGGATCTGATACGGTTCTGACTCTCCTGGAAAAGCGTTCTTACATTCTCATCCTCGATGTAACTGGACTGAAGACTCAGGAGACTTGAGATGATCTGCATGTTGTTTTTAACACGGTGATGAACCTCCTTCAAGAGCAGATCCTTCTCTTTGAGGGAATTTTTGAGTTCGTTCTCGGTGTCCTTCAACTTAGTGATGTTCATGAGGGACATCAAACTTTTACGGGTTCCAGGTATCATTGAAACAGTTATGAGGATGTTCTTAAGGTTACCCGCCCTATCAACCAATTCAAATTCATAGTTATTGGGAACTGAATTGGGATCTTCAAGTCTCATACTGCGATACTCCTTCATAAAATCCAGATGTTTATCTGAAACAAAGTGATACCAAACCATTTTCCCCTCAACTTCCTCCTTGGAGTAGCCACAGAGATCTTCAAAGGCACTGTTTATAAGGGAAATTATGTCATCTTCCTCAACTATAACACTTGCAGCACCCCTATTTTCAAATATTGCTTTATAATAAGTTTCAGATTCCTTGAGAGCTTTTTCTACCTTTAATTGTTTTGTTATATCCTGAAAGATGAAGTGACTTTGTTTGAAGTTTCCATTTTCATCGTAACTCACCCTTCCTTTGAATAAAAGATTCAGCTTGGATCCATCTTTACGCAGCATCACAAGTCTCAATCCAGAAATTTTTCCATCAATCTTGAAACGTTGAAAGTTGTTCATAAAATCTTCCAGAGATTCTGGTGTGAGAAATTCTCCAAACCAGTGCCCAAGCACATCCACACGTTTATAGCCTAAGTTCTCAAGCCACTTTCTGTTAACCTCTATTATAAATCCTTCCTGATTCAGGGATTGATATGCAAGGGGTGCCTCGTTGTATAGTGTTTTGAATCTTTTTTCCTTTCTTATAAGTTCTTTTTGTATTTTAGATGCATGAATAGCCATTTCTACAGAGCATCTGACCTCATTTAAATCCATTGTTTTCAGTGCGTATACATAATCCTCCCTGAGATCATCCTGCAAAGTTCTTTCATACTCCGGATTTAAAACAGTTATCACAG